>CAYQTW010000052.1:0-12385 GCA_964420485.1 uncultured Anaerolineales bacterium | reverse complement strand
ATCAGCCGATGATTGAAATCATCGGCCAAAGGGGACAGTTATTTAATCCCCGTCCTAAGCACAGTGACAACAGTTGTCACCCTCTAATCCCTGAAAGGAGCAGACTATGAGCGAAACCGTATGTTGTGTCTGCCACCAGCCAGTCGGCCCAGAGGCCAAACGGCTCGGTGGCCGCGCTTATTGTGAGCGCCATTATGCCAAAGTGACCCAGGCCCGGCCGAGTGCCTGGCGCTCCATACTAGGTTGCATCCTCGGCCAGGTGGCTTTTGTGCTCATCGTCGTGGCGTTGGTCAGTCTCCTCGAGCCCACGCTGACCGGATGGGCACTGGTCGCAGTCGGGCTCGTCCTGGCTCTGGTCCCCGCCCTGATCTGGCTGGCTTTCTTCTACCAGCAGGATCGGCTGGAACCGGAGCCGAAAGAGTACGTCTTGGGCGTCTTTATCCTCGGCGCGCTGCTGGCCCAGGCGGTCGGCATCCCGTTGCTGGAGAACGTCTTTGACGTGGGGCTGTGGTTGCCCCTCAACCCCTGGGTCAATCTCATCGGCTCCATCCTCGTTGTCGGCTTTACCCAGGAATTCCTCAAATACGCCGCCGTGCGCTACTCCATCTACCCCGCGGCCGAGTTCGACGAGCGCGTGGATGGCATCATCTACGGCACCGCCGCCGGGCTGGGGTACGCCACGCTGCTCAACGTCCACTACGTCGTCGCCAGCGGCGGGATGAACCTGCAGGCCGGTGTCATCCGCATCGTCGTCACCGCGCTGGCCCAGGCCAGCTTCGCCGGTCTGACCGGCTACTTTTTGGGCCGGGCCAAGTTCGAGGACGAGCCGGTATGGTGGCTGCCCGGCGGCATCGCGCTGGCCGCCGTTCTCAACGGGCTGTTCACCTACCTGCGCGGCGAACTGACCACCACCAGCCTGTCCCTGACCGGCGGAGGCTTTAACCCCTGGCCGGGCTTGATCCTGGCCACCGTCGTCGCCGGAGGCACCTTTGGTATTCTCTTTTACCTGATCCGTCGCGCCAACCGGCTCACGCTGGCCGGCACCGACGCGGCGATGAGACAGGAGGCTTGAAATGACAACCGCACAAGCAATTCACCGCCGTGACCGTTGGGCCGACTGGGCCGTCATCGCACTCGTGGCGGTGGCCCTCATCCTGGGCGGGGTGTTACGAGAGGCCGTCCTTTCCCGCACCACTTCCTTCACCGTCGCCGAGGCCGGTGTCTCCGGTCAATATCCCGCCAACTGGCTGCGGGAGACCGGTGACGACCCTCTGTTGTACGTGTACGACGCCAGGGGGGGAGAGTTCGGCGCCGCGCTAGAGTTGCGCAGCCGGCCGCTGGCGGACGAAGCGGATCCCGTCATGGTGCTGGATGCTCTGGCGTTGGAGCGGGCCAGCCAGGAGACCGCTTACCGAACCCTCAGCACCGACCAAGTCGTGGCCGGCGGAGAGACGGCCACCGGCCGTACTTTTACCTACGTCTACGTGGACCGCAACCCCTACGTAGAACGTCTACCGGTGGTGGTGCGGGGGACAGACCTGGCGCTGCGCGACGATGGCCGCATCATCGTCGTCACATTCTTGGCTGGCGCGGACGACTTTGAAGCCTACTATCGCCACTTTCGCGCCTTTGTCCAAGCCCTGGAATTTTGAGGTGACAAGATGAAAAACTTGAAACGACTGCTAATTGTCAGTTGGGTTTTCCTAGCCATACTCAGTTGCGGGTCTCCTGACTCAGACGTCCTGCCCACCGTCACCCCTGTCCCGCCAACTATGGCCCCGCCGACGGCGACACCCAGCCCCGAAGAGCCGGTGGCGCCCATGCCACAACCACCACCGGACGACCGCCAGATTCGCCAGAACCTGCTGCGCTCCACCGTGCAGATCATCGCCATGCAGGATAGCGGCGGGCAACTCCAGCCTGTGTGGACCGGTTCAGGCATCATCCTGACCTCCGACGGCCTGATCCTCACCAACGCCCACGTCGCCTCCGACCCCGACCCAGATTACCAACCTGATGCCCTGGGTGTTGCCATAACCATCCGCTCTGACGAACCGCCGGACTTGAGGTACCTGGCCGAGGTTGTGGCCGTGGACTATGAACTTGACCTGGCGGTGATCAAAATCGCAAGCGACCTGGATGGCAAGCCGGTAGACACGGAGCAACTGGCTCTGGACTATGTACCGGCGGGCGACTCCGACTTGTTGGAACTCGGGGACCTGGTACGGATTCTGGGCTACCCCGGCATCGGCGGTGAAACGATCACGTTCACCGAAGGATCAGTGAGCGGCTTTACCCGCGTGCGGGGCGTAGACGGGCGGGCCTGGATCAAAACCGACGCCACCATCGCTGGCGGCAACAGCGGCGGACTGGCGGCGAACGCAGACGGCCAGATCATTGGTGTACCAACCCAGGTTGGCTACGGAGGGGCCGAACGGTTCGCCGACTGCCGCTACCTGGCCGACACCAACGGCGACGGGGTGATAAATCAAAACGACAACTGCATCCCCGTCGGCGGCTTTATCAACGCCGTGCGCCCCGTCAACCTGGCCAAGCCCATCATAGAGGCCGCCCGCACGGGTATCGCGCTGAAACCAAAGCCAGAGCCGGTGACTCCGCCTTCAGGCGAGTTCCGTTTTTACAACCTGGTCTTTGGCCCCGACACGACCGACAACGACCAGCCAACCCAGATCGTCACCCAACTACCGTCCGGAGCCACCGACATTTACGCCTTCTGGGACTATGACGGGATGGCGGATGGGATGACCTGGGAGGCCCGCTGGTACTATGAAGGCCAATTGGAGGATAACGCCAGCCAACTCCCCCAACCCTGGCAGGGCGGCGAGCAGGGCAACTGGTGGGTCAGTATCTATAACACCTCCGGCCTGGCCGACGGCGACTATCGCGTCGAATTGTATGTCCAAGATGAACTGCTGGCCGAGGGTTCGATCTCTGTCGGCGGCACGGCCACCGGCCCCGCGTTCACCAACCTGGTCTTTTCCGAGGGTGTCACCGGCGACGATCGGCCCACTAACCCCACCTACATGCTTCCCTCCGGCATCTCTGAGGTCTACGCCTGCTTCGACTATGAGAACATGAGCGATGGGCTAGACTGGGGCCGCACCTGGTACTATGAGGGCGAGCAAGTGGCGACCGGCTCCGGCACGTGGGACTGGGGGGACGACGGGTCCGCCTGGGTGTCTATCACTGCCGGCGAGCCGCTCGACCCCGGCACCTACCGGCTGGAACTGTTCGTCGAGGGGACACTTGTCGCCGCCTCCGACTTTGTCGTCGCCGGCACCCAGGCTCAAGAGGCCATCGGCCCCATCACTTTCGCTTCCGGCGTGGACGCGCAGGGCGACCCGGTCAACCCCGGCACGGCCTTTGCCACGGGCCTGACGGAACTGCACTTTTTCTGCACCTACGCCGGGATGCAAGATGGGATGAACATTGACACAAAGTGGATGCTCAACGACGAAGAGTTGGTCACTTTCAATTGGGCCTGGGATGAGGGAGACAGCGGCACCCTCCACGACTACATCCACCGCAACTCTGGCGAGCCGCTGCCCGACGGCCAGTACACGTTGGAACTGTACATCGAGGGGCAACTGGTGCAGCAAGGCACGGCGGTCATCGGCACCGGCACGCCACCCCCGCCCCCGCCGCCTCCCGCCGAGGGGCTATTCATCCAGGGCTACGTCCTCGACGCCGACACCGGACAAGGCATCCCCGGTGCGCTTTACGTCGTGCTCGTTCCCGGCGTCACTGTTGACGGATGGGACGGCAACGAAGAGCAGATTTACACCGGGGCGGAGAGCGACGCCAACGGCTACTTTGAATTGCCAGACCCGCTGGAGCGGAACGAGCACTATAGCATCATCATCTGGGCCGAAAACTACCTGCCTGTCACGGGGGACAATATCCTGGTCAGCGACGAGTCGTCGCCGCTAGAGGTAGAGGTCACGCTGCAGAAGAAATAAGGATAGGGTGCGACGCACTTGACTGCGTCGCACCCTTGAATTGCCATTTGCTCCAAAATGCGGTATACTCTGGCACGTGACTGACCCATCCCCCACACCCCGCGCACTCATCATTGGCGCCGGCATCGCCGGTATGCAAGCCGCCTTGGACATTGGCAACGCGGGCTACGACGTCACTTTGGTCGAGCGCCGACCCTCCATCGGCGGGCGCATGGCGCAACTCTCGGAGACTTTCCCCACGCTCGACTGCGCCCAGTGCATCCTCACTCCCCGCACCGTCGAGGTTGGCCACCACGAACACATCCACCTGCGCACCTACTCTGAGGTGGAGGCCATCACCGGCGACGTCGGTCATTACCGAGTCCGCATCCGCCGCCACGCCGCCTACGTGGACTGGGACAGGTGTACCGGCTGTGGCCTGTGCCAGGAGAAATGTCCCGGCAAGGTGGACTCTGATTTCGAGCGGCACGTGGGGAAGCGCAAGGCAATTTACACCCTCTCCCCCCAAGCGGTGCCGAACAAGCCGGTAATTGACCGCGAGCATTGCATCTTTTTCCAGCGAGGCAAGTGCAAAGCCTGTGTCAAATTCTGCCCGGTGGGCGCGATTGCCTTTGACCAGGAGGACACGATCGTCGAGGAGCAAGTCAGCGCGATCATCCTGGCCCCCGGCTACGACCTCTACGGGCTGGAGAACATGCCCGAATACGGCGGCGGCCGCGTGCCAGACGTGATTGACGGGCTGGCCTTTGAGCGGCTACTCTCCGCCTCCGGCCCCACCGCCGGCAAAATCCAGCGCCCCTCCGATGGCCAAATCCCCCGCGAGATCGTCTTTATCCAGTGCGCTGGCTCCCGCGACCCCGAAAAGCACATGCCCTACTGTTCCAAGGTCTGCTGCATGTACATCGCCAAACAAGCCATCCTCTACCGCCACCGCGTCCACGACGGGCAGGCGTACATCTTTTACATTGACATCCGTGCCGCCGGCAAACGGTACGACGAGTTCACCCAGCGGGCGATGGAGGACGAGAACGTGGTCTACCTGCGAGGCAAGGTCTCCCGCATCTTTCGCCAGGACAGCCAGGTGATGGTCTGGGGAGCCGACACGCTCAGCGGTCAGCAGGTGCAGATCGCCGCCGATCTGGTGGTGGTGGCCCCGGCGCTGATACCCCACCCCACGACGCGCCGCTTGGCCGACATGCTGGAACTGCCGGTGGACGAGCACGGCTGGCTGCTCCCGCTCGACTCGAACACGCACCCGGTGGAGACTGTCCGGCCTGGCATATTCCTGGCCGGCGCCGGCACCGGGCCGATGGACATCCCGGAGACAGTGGCCCACGCCAGCGGCGCGGCGGCCCAGGTGCTCAAACTGTTCTCCCGCCAACACAAATCCCCCTCCGTCATAGGGGAGGCAGGAGGGGAGAGGCAATAATGGCCCGTATCGGCGTATTTGTCTGCCACTGTGGGCTCAACATCGCCAGCACAGTGGACGTGCAGCGCGTGGCCGAGACTTTGCGCCATTATCCCGGCGTCGCCTTTGCCACCGACTACAAGTACATGTGCTCCGACCCGGGCCAGAATCTAATCCAGCAAGCCATTGAGGAACATGACCTGGACGGGATAGTCGTCGCCGCCTGCTCCCCGACGATGCACGAAGCCACCTTCCGCAAAGCCGCCGCCACCGCCGGGCTCAATCCCTACCAGGTGGAGAGCGCCAACATCCGCGAGCAGGTCTCTTGGCCGCACCAAAAGACGCCGGAGAAAGCCACCCGCAAAGCCATCGAGATAGTGCGCTCCCTCGTGGAAAAAGTGCGCTACGACGAGCCGCTGACCCCACTCACACTGCCCATCGTCAAGCGGGCGCTGGTCGTCGGCGGAGGCATCGCCGGTCTGACCGCCGCCCTGGACATTGCCGACTCCGGGTATCCCGTGGTGCTCGTCGAACGGTCGGCCCAGTTGGGCGGGCGCATGGCGCAACTCTTCCACCTCTACCTCAACTTTGACGGCAGCCAGAGTCTGCTGGAGGAACGCATCGAGGCCGTCACCCATCATCCCCTGATCCAGGTGCTCACGAACGCGGAAGTGACCGAGTTCGGGGGATACGTGGGGAATTTCACGGTCGAGGTTGGGGAATTGGGGAATTGGGAAGTGGGCGCTGTGGTGCTGGCCACCGGCTTTGACCTCTACCCCAAGGCAAACCTGCCCGAGTACGGCGGCGGGCGGTATCCGGACGTGGTAGATAGCCTCCAGTTCGAGGCCATGCTGAAAGAAGGGGAAATTCGCCGCCCCTCGGATGGCCGTGTGCCCCGCGAGATCGTCTGGGTGCAGTGTGCCGGCTCCCGCGCCCCCAACCTTCACCGGCCCTACTGCTCCAAGATCTGCTGCATGTATGTCGCCAAGCAAACCATTGCCTATCGCCGTGCAGTCCCAGAGGGGCAGGCTTACGTTTTTTACATTGACATCCGCTCCCAGGGCCGTGGTTACGACGAGTTCGTCCAGCAGGCGATGGAGGAATTTGGCGTCGCTTACCTGCGCGGCAAGGCATCCAGAATCATTCAGCGCGGCCGGCAACTGCAAGTGTGGGGAGTTGACACCCTGAGCGGCCAGTCGGTGCGCGTGGAGGCCGACATGGTGGTGCTGGCGATGGCGGCGGTGCCCAGTTCCGGGAGCGAGGCGTTGGCCCGCCTGATGCGCGTCGCCACTGACGAGAACGGCTTCCTGGCCGAAGCCCACCCCAAACTGCGCCCGGTGGAGAGCCTCACGGCGGGCATCTATCTGGCCGGCGCGGCCCAGTTCCCCAAAGACATCCCGGAGACAGTGGCACAAGGTTCCGGCGCGGCGGCCAAGGTGCTCCAACTCTTTGCCCAGCGCGAGATGGTGTCCGAGCCGACCGTCGCCATCGTGGACGAGGAACTGTGCGCGGGTTGTGGGCGCTGCGTGCCGGCCTGCCCCTACGATGCCCGGTCGCTTCACCCGCGAAAGAAATTGGCCCTGGTCAACGCGGCCCTGTGCCAGAGTTGCGGAGCCTGCATCGTCGCCTGTCCGAACAAGGCAACCATCGTGCGCAACCTGACCCCAGACCAAGTGTTGGCGATGGTGGAGGCGGTGTTGTAGAGCACACCAGCGTGTGCGCCCTGGAGGGCAGACACCTGGGTCTGCCTCTACCCCGGATTATTGAGAGGATACGTTAGCCCAGATGTCGCGCACCGGCAGGCGATACTTTTTCGACACTCTCTTATTTTTCATTGGTTCCTCTCAACTAACCAGTGCCCACTACGTTCTTTGTGCCAGGCTGGGTCGTCCCGCAGCCAAAAGAGCAATTCCGTGTGCAGGTAAATGTCAAGGATTGTAAAGACCTGCCAGGTTTCCGCCAGAGCTTTTGTGAGCCAGATTATGACCTTCCCGGAAGCTCCAAATCCAGTTGCGTTAGACAAAATCGGCTGAAAACAGCCCGATTTGCCAGAGAAGCATCGTTATAGCTTCCGGGAAGGTAATTAGCCACCCAAAACGGGAATTGCTGCCTCATAAAACCTGGCAGGTCTGGTTCTCATCTCTTGATGACATTGCCAGGCCCAGAGATTTAATATAGCGTCTATTGAAATCGGCGTCCAGATCCAGATCCACCTGTTTGGCCATAGCCGCGATCCGCTCGCCCCGCGCAAACTCGTCGTCGTCCAAAAAGAGCGCCGCGCCAAAGCCAGCGCCGTTGGCCGACGTCTCGACGACATCCGGACCCACAGCCGGGATCATCCCCAACCCCACCACCGCCTCGACGTTCAACTGGCTACCAAAGGAGCCTGTTAGGATCATACGTTGCAGGTCGCCGGCTCGCAGGTCCAAGTCATTCATCAAAATGTCTATCGCGGCGCGAATGGCCGCCTTGGCCTTTTGCAGTTCCCGCACATCCCGCTGCGTCAGGTACAAGGAGACTCTGACTCCTTTTTCACCAACGTCAACTCCTCTGAGGTCAACCCCCTGGTCAGTGAGGAGAAGACGGCGCACGCCATCATCATCCCGGCCGATACGCGATCCAAAGGTGGGATGGTCGGCGGCCATGCGACCGGTGGGATCAATGACACCGACCCGGCGCAACTCGCACACCAGGTCAAGCAGCCCCGAACCGGTCAGGCCCACCGGCGGATGGTCCCCAATGGTAGTCAAAGTGAAATTGCCATCCTCCGCGTTGGCTTGTACCCCCACGATGGCCCCATCCACCGCGCGGGTGCCGCAAGAGATGTTCACCCCCTCGAAGGCCGGGCCAGCGGCGGTGGAGGCGACCAGGATGCGCTCGCCGTCAGTGACCATCACCTCGCCGTTGGTGCCCAGGTCAATGGCGGCCATAGGCCCAGGTGCGCGGTCGAAACCGTAGTAGGCCAGGCAGGCCAGGGCATCGGAGCCGACGAAGCCACCAATCAAGGGCGGCAGGGCAACTTTTACCTGAGGGGGGAAAATGTCGCCAAACAGACCACCGGTCTGGCGAACCGCCCCCTTGCTATGCGGCTGAAAGGGCAGCGAGGCCAGCGAATCCACCGGATAGCGCAACAGCAAATGGTGCATAGCGCAATTGCCGACGATGGTCACTTTTTGGATGCGCTCCTGGACGCGGCGTGAGAGCCTGAGCGCGTCCACTGCCTGTACGATGGACGCCAGCGCCAGCGCCGAGATCCGCTCCGCAGTCTCGTTCCCCCGTTGGGCCGCGGCCAGGCGCGAGATGACGTCGGCACCGAACACGGTCTGTTGATTGAGAGCCGCAGCGCCGGCACAGACGCGGCCCCGGTCTAACGTGGTCACAAAAGCGGCTACGGTGGTGCTCCCCAGGTCAATGGCTAACCCCAAAGGCGCTCCCTCACGCTTATGATCGTTCGAGGCGCGAAATATCTTGTTAGAATAAACGACGATGGGTGCCAGCGTGACCGAGACGTTGCCGACCGCGTGAGCACGGCAGGCCAGGCGGTAGCCGGCCGAGATCTCGGCTGCGGAGAGTTGTTTCTGCTCTGCCTCATCGAGCGAGGTCAACGCCCCCTTGACCAAGACCTTGCACTTGCCACACGTACCGCGACCGGCGCAGGGCTGTTCGAGCGGCAGGCCGGTGGCGACGATGCCGTCGCCCAGCAGACTATTATCTTCCACAACGACCGACCGCACGTCGTCGCCGTAACTGACTGTCAATTTAACTGTCAAAATTCCTCCTCACACTTTTCGTATATCCTGAATATTGGTGTCCGGTATATTGCCGACCGTTTCTGTAAACGTCGCTGCCGGGACGTCGGCGACTTGGACCACAGAGGCCCACAGGTTCACCGTGATGTTTAATAGATCTCTTTCGGTGATGATGCCTACCAGGTTTCCATCCTGCAAGACGGGCAGACAACCAATGTTTGCGTCAGCCATGACGCGGGCCGTTTCCTCAATGGTAGTATCAGGGTCAATGGTAATCACGTCTCTGACCATGATGTTGTGCACCGTATCTTTGCAAAAAGTAGGGGCGAGAGCAAGTCGGAATGCCCTTCCAACCTACATTTGGATCAACTCATTCGCGCGGCAAAGTGCAGAACCCGTATGTGCGAGATATAGGTGCCTTTGTGGCAAAACACCGCGTCGGACAGAATCCGCCAGAACCAGGTTTTTTCAGGGGAGTCATGACATAGTTTTGCTCCTAACGTGATGTTGTTTTGAGCCTATTATACACCATGTCCGGCAAAATCCTACCCATTGCGGTAGAGAGAACTTGCAGAATCATTGATCGGTCATTTGTCATTTGCCCCCCCCTGCGTTATAATCCTTTCACCATGAGCAAGATCGCACGTTTCGAGACCCTGGCCGAGCGGCTGGTTGAGGGTACCTTTGCCCGCCTCTTTGCCGGGCGTCTCAGCCCGCTAGAGGTCGCCACGCACCTCACGCGGGCTATGGAGGACTATCAGACCCTCTCCCCCGACGGCACACCGCAGGCTCCAACCCACTACTGGGTCTACCTGCATCCGGACGACTGCCACGCACTGGCGGCAGAGCAACCAATGTTGGAAAAAGAACTGAGTCGCCACGTCGCCGGACTGTCAGCCCAGGCCGGCCTGGCACTCGAGGTCACGCCGGCCGTTTACGTCCTGCCCGACGAGGAAATGGGGCCTCACGAGATACGAGTCGTGGCCCGCTGGATACCGGAAAAAGCAACCGAGGTGCAGAAAACCCGCGAGATGGAGGCCAGCCAAGAGCAAGCCGAGGCACAGGCCACGATCACGCCGCCGGGCCGGCCATTCCTGATCCTGGAAGGCCATCGTCACGTCAATCTCTTCCAGCCGGTGGTATCCATCGGGCGGGCGCTGGACAACGACGTCATCATAGAAGACTCGCACATCTCCCGTCACCACGCCCAACTCCGCCGGCGGTACGGTCGTTACGTGCTCTACGACCTGGGGAGCTCCGGCGGCACCCAGATCAACGGCTACCCGATCGAGGAGTGTGTGCTGCACTCTGGGGATGTCATATCGTTTGCCGACGTCCAGGTCATCTACGGTGAGGATCCGTTCACCCCCATTCCGCTACCGACCAGCGAGGACACCCCGCCGCTGGCATCCCTGGAGAAGGTGGGGTAGACTTTCCAGTCTGCCGCTCGGACAGGCTAGAAAGCCTGCCCCACGTGCTGTTTTGTACCAGAAATCAGTGATGGATATTCTACTGCTGACCCTGCGTCTTCTGCTCGTTACCTTGCTCTACGCCTTCCTGGCCGCCATACTGTGGATGTTGTGGCGCGACCTGCGGCAAGCAACCACCAGCCGCGAGGTAGCCCGGCCAGGCGGGCGACTAGTCATCCTGCACGCGCCGGACGAGACACCGGCAGTGGGCGTGACCTTTCCGTTGCAACCCGTCACCTCCATAGGTCGCTCACCGGTCAACACGATTCCCATCCCGGACACCTACGCTTCGGCCCAGCACACGCTGTTGACCTGGCGAGAAGGCCAGTGGTGGTTGGAGGATCGGGGCAGCCGCAATGGAACTGTGCTCAATGACGTGCGCATCAACGGGCCCACCGTTGTCAGCGCCGGCGATATTATCGGCGTGGGCCGCACACAATTGAAACTGGAGGTAGACTGATGAACCTGGGATTGAGAGACAAGATCGCGCTGGTGACCGCTGCCAGCAAGGGGTTGGGCAAAGCCGTCGCGCTGCGCCTGGCCCGGGAGGGCGCGCGTGTCGCCTTGTGCGCCCGAAACGAAAAGACACTACGCAAGGCCGCCACCGAGGTCAAGAAAACAGCAGGGCGTCCGGCACTGGCGCTCTCGGCCGACGTCTCCGACCCGGCAGCCGTGGACGCATTGGTCAAGGCCACCGTGGAACAGTTTGGGCGGATTGACGCCCTGGTCATCAACGCCGGGGGACCGCCTCCGGGACAGTTCCTCGACCTCACCCCCGAGGACTGGGAGGCCGCCGCACGGTTGACGCTGATGAGCGCGGTACACCTGTGCTACGCCGTCGTGCCGGTGATGAAGGAGCAAGGCGAGGGCTCTATCCTGGCCATGACCTCTATCACCGTCAAGCAACCGCTGCCCAATCTCATCCTCTCCAACAGCCTGCGGTTGGGAGTGACGGGACTGGTCAAGACGCTGGCCGACGAACTGGCGCCCCTCGGCATCCGCGTCAACAGCATCTGCCCTGGCTGGACCCGCACCGCGCGGGTAGACCAACTCTTGCAAGACCGGGCCGAACGAAATTCCACTACGCCAGAGGAAGAGGCCGCCAAGGTCGCCGCCTCCATCCCGCTGGGGCGGATAGGCACGCCCGAAGAGTTCGCCGCCGCCGCCGTCTTTCTCGTCTCACCCGCCGCCTCTTACATCACCGGCGTCAGCCTGCTCGTGGACGGAGGAACGTATCGGGGAGTGACGTAGGCGAGTCGGCAAGTTGGCGAGTTGGTGTCTGTGATCTCTCGTGAACGATAGAATGCATTTCGGTCGAGGCGACTTGTTGCCTCTGTTCAGCCTGTTGCTCGCAGGGGGACTTGCGCTTGGCGTCTTTGCGCACACCGCCTACCGCTTCACCGGTGGTCAGGGCGGTGTGCCGCTGGACGATGCCTGGATCCACTTCCAGTTCGCCCGCAACCTGGCCCGGGGCGACGGCCTCTCGTTCAACCCGGGCCAGCCCACGTCCGGCTCCACCGCGCCGTTGTGGACGCTGCTCCTGGCCGGCGTGTACCTGGTGGGTGGCCGCTTCCCCGTCGCCGGACAACTGCTGAGCGCGGTCTGCTTCCTGGCGGCGCTGGCGGCGACCTACGCGCTAGGCAAGCACCTGACGGGCAACCGTTGGGCCGCCTGGCTGTCCGGAGCAGTCGTCGCCACAAACGGTCGTTTCGTCTGGGCGGGCCTCTCGGCGCTAGAGACGTGTCTGTTCGCCACGTTGAGCCTGCTGGCGATAAGCGC
>CAYQTW010000051.1:5772-12426 GCA_964420485.1 uncultured Anaerolineales bacterium | reverse complement strand
CCATCGTACGGGAACCGAACGTGTTCCTGATGGACGAGCCGCTCTCCAACCTGGATGCCAAACTGCGCGTGCAAGCCCGCGCCGAGATCAGCAAACTCCATCAACGGCTGGAGACGACCTTCATCTATGTGACCCACGACCAGGTCGAGGCCATGACCATGGGCACCCGGATCATGGTGATCAAGGATGGCGTCAAGCAGCAAATTGACACGCCACAGAACCTCTACGAGTATCCGACTAACCTCTTCGTCGCCGGATTCATCGGCAGCCCCGCCATGAACTTTATAGACGCCAAGTTGGTGGAGCGGGACGGCAAAGTAGCCATGGATTGCAGGGACTTTATCCTGGATGTTCCTGAGGACAAGGCAAAAGTCTACCGCCAGCACCTGGGCAAGGACGTCATCTTGGGTATTCGCCCCGAGGACACTCACGACGCCGAGTACTGCCCGGCCGGTATCAATAAAGCGCTGGTGGAGGTCAAGGTAGATGTGACAGAACTGCTCGGCAGAGAGGTCGTCGTCTACCTGGCATCGGAGCACATCCAGCTCGTGGGTATCTTTGACCCGCGCACAAGGGCACAGGTGGGCAACACCGTGGGCGTGGCTTTCAATATGGATTGTATGCACATCTTTGACAAGCAAACCGAGTTGGCGATCCGGTAAAAGTTAGATGTAACGTTACTACTCGCCCTCCCGCAGGTTTTGGCGGGTTCTCGACGCAAAAGCACATCCCAATGGCTATGCAAGCCTGCGAGTACGGCAAATCGGTATCTGCTCAATAAAGTGGGGCAATGTAGCCGAGGTTTCCATACCTCGCGGGCATAACGCGCTATGGAAAGCGCGGCTACGTTAAAAGTGCCCCAGAATATTGAGATGATACGCAAATCGTAACCTGCGGGAGGGTAGCCTGAGTAGTAACGATGTAACAAGAAAAGGGAAACGTTCCAACCTCCGAGGTTTCCGAAACCTTGGAGGTCTCTCGCTTTGCGGACTAGAGTCATCTTAACTAACCAATGTCTACCTGGCACATCACCGAGACCGAATTTGATCCGCAGGCTCTCCACCACAAGGAGACCGTTTTCACCATCGGCAACGGCTACCTGGGGACGCGAGGAGCCTTCGAGGAGGGCTACCCGGACGACTGGCCGGCCACGCTCGTCCACGGTGTCTTTGACGACGCGCCGAGGGTACATACTGAACTGGCGAATGTCCCCAACTGGTTGCCCTTGGTCCTCTTTGTGAACGGTGAACGCTTCAGGATGGATCGTGGCACGCTGCTCTCCTACCGGCGCGACTTGAACCTGCGGGCGGGCACTCTCACCCGCACCGTGCGCTGGCGTAGCCCCGCCGGCCACACGGTAGACCTGGCGATTGAACGTTTCGCCAGCCTGGCCGACCCGCACCTCCTGGGCATCCGCTACCGGGTGACCACGCTAGACTTTGAGGGCCGGCTCGAGTTCCGCGCCGGCCTTGACGGGCACGTGGACAACGCCGGGTTGGTGCATTGGCGTCTGGTGGAGCAGGGAACTGTCGGGAAGCGCGGGGTTTACCTGCACGCACGCACCAGAGGATCGGGCATCGAATTGTGCGCGGCCTGCCACCTGACCATCTCCGGCGGGGAGGGCGCCACCTACGCTTACCGCGATTGTGAGTGCGCTCCCGCCGTGGTCGCGCACGTGACGCTGCGGCCGGGTGAGCAGGTTGTGGCCGATAAACTGGTCGCGCTGACCACCAGCCGCGAAGAGGACGACGTGCGCGGGGCCGCCCGGTCCAAATTGGAGCAGGCCATCGCCCACGGCTACGACGACTTGCGGGCGGCCAACGAGACCGCCTGGGAGCGGGAGTGGGAGGCCTGCAACGTCACCATCGAGGGGGACGACGAGGCCGATCTGGCACTGCGTTACAATCTCTTCCAACTGCTCATCGCCGCGCCGCGCCACGACGACCAGGTGAGCATCCCGGCCAAGACACTGAGCGGCTTTGGCTACCACGGGCACGTCTTTTGGGACACCGATATTTTCGTCATTCCCTTCTTTGCCTACACGCGACCCGAGATCGCCCGCAACTTGCTGCTCTATCGCCACCACACGTTGCCCGGCGCACGGCGGAAGGCACAGGCGAACGGCTATGAGGGCGCTATGTTCGCCTGGGAGAGCGCGGATACCGGTGACGAGACGACTCCGCGCTGGGGGTACGCCTCCGACGGCGAACCGGTGCGTATCTGGTGCGGCGACATTGAGCATCACATCAGCGCCGACGTGGCTTATGCCGTGCATCAATACTGGCGGGTCACGGGTGACGACGACTTTATGCGCGACTATGGGGCCGAAATCCTGCTCGACACTGCCCGTTTCTGGGGTTCGCGCGTCGAGTGGGACAAAGCGCGAGGCCGCTACGAGATCAACGACGTCATCGGCCCCGACGAGTACCACGAGCACGTGGACAACAACGTCTTTACCAACCGTATGGCGCGTTGGAACCTGGAGACCGCGCTGGAGGTACTGGCCTGGCTGCGGCGCGAGTTCCCCGAAAAAGCCGCCGAATTGGGAACACGCCTCGACCTGACCCAGGAGCGGATGGCCCATTGGGCCGGCGTCATCGGCTGCCTGTACATCGCCCACGACCCGGAGACGGGCCTGATGGAGCAATTCGAGGGCTTTTTCGATCTCACAGACGTAAACCTGGCCGATTACGAATCTCGACGCCACTCTATGCAAGCCGAGTTGGGCATCGAGGGCCTGCAGAGTTACCAGGTGCTCAAGCAGCCCGATGTGTTAATGTTACTCTATCTGCTGGAGGACAGGTACGACCAGGAGACCTTGCGGATCAACTGGGACTATTACACACCGCGCACTGATCTGACCTACGGCTCGTCATTGGGTCCGGCGATCCACGCGCTCCTATCCGCCCGATTGGGGCAGCCAGAAGCGGCCCGCGAATTTTTCGTGCGCACTGCGTGGACGGACCTGAAGGACACGCGGGGCAACACTGCACACGGGATTCACGCTGCGCTGGCCGGGGGACTGTGGCAGGCGGTCGTCTTTGGCTTTGCCGGACTCGAGTTGAACGGCGAAGGGCATACTGTCAACCCCCAGTTGCCGGCCCACTGGAAGCGACTCTCCTTTTCGTTCCTTCATCGAGGAGAAAAAATTGACCTGGCACTGCCCCGTCACGGTTCCACAGAGAACAAGTGATGCTGTGAACCGGATTTGACAAATAACGTTATTCATGATACAACACAAACGTTTACATCCTCACCTGGTGGTCATTCCATTTCATTTTCGTCCCTATTGATGTCCACCGGTAGTAAGCATTTACCGGAAGGCACTGACGTACAAGGGACAGACGGGGAACACGGAATTGTGAGACCTCTCGAGTCACAACCCTCGTCTGTCGGCCGCGAATGTGGAGAGGTCTGTCTAACAAAAAGGAGGTGGCGCTCTGAACAAATGATAATCCCTGTCAGTATCCAACGTTAGCAAGTAACAGATTTCGATCACATTACAAATAAGAAAAGGAGAAGAAAAATGCGTAAGATTGCGTTTCTACTGAATGTGTTGGTCATTCTGGTCCTCGTGTTGGTCGCCTGCGGCCCGACGCCCACTGAGGCCCCTGCGGAACCTGAGGAACCTGCCGCCACTGAGGCCCCTGCGGAACCTGAGGAACCTGCCGCCACTGAGGCCCCTGCCGTATCGGAACACCAGGCGCCAATGCTGCAAGAGTTAGTGGCGTCCGGTGACCTACCGCCCCTGGCGGAGCGTCTGCCCAAGGATGTGCTGACCGTCCCGGTGGTGGAATCAATCGGCCAGTACGGCGGCACGTGGCACGCCCTGGACGAGGACACAGGTCTCGGTCGAATGAAAATGGCGCTGTACGAGCCGCATATCCGCTGGAAGCCGGACTACACCGGCTATGAGCCGGGCTTGGTCAAAGATTGGGAGTTCGAGGACGACGGCAACACCCTCATCCTCCACTTCCGTGAGGGCATCAAGTGGTCCGACGGCGATGACTTTAACATGGATGATATGAAGTTCTGGTGGGAGGACCTGGCCACCAACGAGGACTACAAAGTAGTCCAGATCCCGTGGTGGGGCTTCAACACCGACAACACCCCAATGACCGTCGAGTTTCCCGACGACTACACCATGATTTTCAAATGGGACTCCCCGCACTGGGTCACTCCCTTCACGCTGGCCCAGGGCTTTTGGGAGGGAATGGACCATTTCAAGCCCAGTCACTATCTCAAACAGTTCCACCCCACGTACAACTCTGACGCCTCCTACGACGACCTCGAGTTGGCCGACAAATACTGGGAGACGCCCGGCTATCCGTGCCTCTTTGCCTGGTGCTGCTCCGACGTGACCCCCGGCGAGCGTGTCTTCTTTGAGCGCAACCCGTACTACTGGAAAGTGGACCCCGAGGGCAACCAGTTGCCGTACATTGACTACGTCGAGGTAGATATCGTGGGGGATAGGGAGACGCGGATTCTCCAGTTATCGCAGGGCAAGTACGAGATTGATTTCCGTGGCTCCAACAACCCGCTCGACATCCCCTTCCTGACCGAGCAGGCCGAGGCCGGCGGCTATCACCTACAGCCGGGTTGGATGAACGGCGCCGGTGCCTGGCCCGGCTGGATCATCAACCAGGACTATGTCCCGGACGAGGGGATCCGCGATCTGCTCAGGGACACGAACTTCCGCAAGGGCTTGTCCCACGCGATGGACCGCGAGCGCATCATAGACGTCGCCTGGGGCGGCATCGGCACGCCGCAGCAGGCCACCATCAGCCCCCAGTCCTGGCACTTTGCCAGCCCTGAGGGGCAGGAAGTGTTCAAGGCCTGGCAGCAGGCCGATGCGACATACGATCCCGACCTGGCCGTAGAGTACTTTGAGAAGGCAAACTTTACGGATCAGGACGGCGATGGGCTCCGCGACCTGCCCAGCGGCGAACCCTTCCAACTGGTCATTGACATGACCGGGTGGGCCAGGGATGAGATCGAGACCCCGGCCGCAGAGACCTTTAGGGAGAACCTGATAGAACTGGGCGTGGACGTCGCCCCCCTGAACATGGTCTCCGGCACGCCTGACTCCAGCTTGAGGGAGAAAGAGAGCACCTTCATGCTGCGCGGGTGTCACGCTTCTGAGGTGGACATCTGGACCTACCCCGACTGGATCTTCCCCCTGCGTGGTGGTGGGGAGGGGTCGCGCTCCTGGCCTATGCAGGGTAAGTGGCGCCAGACCGGCGGCGCGGAAGGGTGGGAGCCGGAGCCCGATAGCCCGGCCGCCAAACTGCAGGCCCTCTACGACAAGGGTATGGCTGAACCCACCATCGAGGGGCGGCACAAGATCGTGTGGGAGGCCATCCAGATCCACATTGACGAAGGGCCGTTCACCCTCGGTGCGGCGGGCGACCAGCCCATGCCGGTGGTCGTCAAGAACAACGTCCACAACGTCCCCGAGTTCGGCATCCTGGGACCCTGGGCGCCTGGCAGCCCTGGCAACACGAATCCCTCACAGTACTGGATCGAGCAGTAGCACACTGCAACAACAAGTGGCGGGCGGGCCTCTCTCGCCCGCCACATTTCTAGTTGTAGGAGGTTCGATATGATTACTTATCTCATGCGGCGACTGGGCTACGCCGCGATTATGCTCGTGGTAGTCTCTTTCGTCAGTTTCCTCATCATTGATCTCCCCCCAGGCGATTATATGGACCAGAAATTGGCGGAACTGTCGCAACGAGGCGACAGGAGCGCCGAAACGCGCATCGAGGAGTACCGGGCCAAATACGGTCTGGATAAACCGCTGCTCCAGCGGTACTGGATGTGGGCCAGCAACTTTGTGAAGGGGGATTTCGGCGAGTCGTTCCAGTTCGAACGCCCCGTCAAGGACATCCTCGGCGAGCGTTTGCAGATGACGATCCTCCTGGCCATGTTCGCCCTGGCCGTGATGTGGATTGTTGCCATTCCCCTCGGTGTCTATTCGGCGGTGAACCAGTACTCCCTGGGGGACCAGATCATGACCACGATAGCCTTCATCGGCATGGGCATGCCCAACTTTCTCCTGGCCTTACTTGTCCTGTTCTTCGCCGTCGTGGTACTGGACGCGGACATCACCGGCCTGTTTTCCCGCGAGTTCCGGGATGCTCCCTGGAGCCTGGCCAAGGCGTGGGACCTGCTCAAGCACATGTGGATCCCGTCTCTGATCGCCGCCGTGACCGGCTCAGCGGGTCTCATACGCATTATGAGAGCCAATCTGCTCGACACACTGGGGATGCCTTTCGTCGAGGCGGCCCGCGCCCGCGGGTTGAAGAATCGCACCGTGATCTGGAAGCACGCCGTGCGCATCGCCATCAACCCGCTGGTCGTCATCCTCGGGTCAGAGCACATACCTGGGATCATCAATCGTAACATGTTGCTGGCCTACATCCTGAACCTGCCGACCATTGGGCCGGTCTTTATTGGAGCGCTTTTGGTCCAAGATAGTTACATGGCCGGCACGTGCCTGGTCTTTCTGATCATGCTGACACTGATCGGAAACTTGCTGGCAGACATCGGCCTGGCCTGGCTCGACCCGCGCATCCGGCTCGAGTAGGTTGTTAATGGAGGTAGAGATTATGACTACAGAGAAAACACTCGAAACCCCTTCGACAGCCCTTC
>CAYQTW010000051.1:0-5672 GCA_964420485.1 uncultured Anaerolineales bacterium | reverse complement strand
CGACAAAGCTCAGGACAAGCTCCAGAACCTCCTGAGAAACAACAAAAGCAACTGAGTCAAAGTTACGGGGCACTGGTGTGGTGGCGGTTCAAAAGGAACAGGATGGGTATCGGTGGCACGATCATCGTCCTCATCTCCTTCATCGTGGGTGCGCTGTTCGCCGAGTTCTTTACCCCGTATCTCGTCAATCAGCAATCGGACTATATAGAGGCGCGGCCCCAGTGGCCTCACTTTATTGACCCTAACGGCAAATTCCACCTGCGGCCTTTTGTGTATGGGTTGACTGAGGAAATAGACATGACGTTACACATACGTGTCTACACGGTTGACACCTCCAGGCAATATCCTATATACTTTTTCGTGCGCGGTGCACCCTACAAGTTGCTGGGCCTGATTCCGATGGATACTCACATCTTTGGCCCTGACCCCGACGATCCAGAGGCCCACATATATATCTTTGGCACCGACGGGTTGGGACGTGACATCTTTTCGCGCATCATCTACGGCGCTCGTCTCTCCCTGTTGCTTGGCCTGATCGGGCAGGCCCTCACGCTGATTTTTGGAGCGACCCTGGGGGCTATCTCGGGGTATTACGGCGGCGGGATAGACATGTTCATCATGCGCACGACAGAGTTCCTGCAGGCCTTCCCCCGGGAGCCTATACTCCTGGCGCTGGCATCCATCATCCCTGACACCTGGAACCCCATGTGGATATACTTTGGGCTCACGATACTCCTGGCGTTCGTGTATTGGGGAGGGCTGGCCCGGCAGGTGAGGGGACTAGTGCTCTCCATCCGCGAGCGAGAGTTCGTGCTGGCCGCCCAGAGTTTTGGGGCCAGCGACAGACGCCTCCTGTTCCGGCATCTAATCCCCAACACCATGAGCCACATCATCGTCAATGCCACGATGATGATCCCCGCTATGATCCAGTCTGAGGCGTTCCTCGGTTTCCTGGGCCTGGGCCTGCGCCCCCCACTCACGAGCTGGGGCGTGCTGATGAATGAGGTCAGCAGCGTGCGCGCCATACGCTATTTCCCCTGGCTCCTTATCCCCGTCCCGTTCATCCTCATATCCCTCCTGGGCTTTAACATGCTGGGCGACGGACTGCGGGATGCTCTCGACCCCTATAGTGGCCGGTAGGCCTGCACTGAGTTAATCGAAGTGAGGGTTATGTAATGAACGAAATAAGCGAAACAAACAACGTATTGGTAGAAGTCAAAGACCTCAAGGTCCAGTTCGACGTGCGGGATGGCATCATCAAGGCCGTGGATGGGGCCACCTTCGACATCATACGGGGCCGGACGCTGGGCGTGATCGGTGAGAGCGGCTGCGGCAAGTCCGTGACCGCCAGGGCTATCCTGCGGATGGTGCCCAGGCCCGGCAAGGTCACGGGGGGAGAGATTCTGTACCACCGCCGCATCAAGTCCAACGGTTCCGAAATGACCGACATCGTGAGGATCAACGATCTGGACCCCGATGGGCGAGAGATCCGCAAGATCCGTGGCGGCGAGATCGGCATGATCTTTCAGGAGCCGATGAGTTCCCTCACCCCGGTTTACACCGCCGGCAGCCACATCCATGAGGCGGTCGGCCTGCACCGGCTCATGCCCATCCGCAAGGTCGGAGCCCAGATGACGGAGACCATCCAGGCGCACCGGCAGGTCACCAAAGAGGAGGCCCGCGAGATCGCCATCGAGATGCTGCACCGGGTGGGGCTGCCGAAACCAGAAGAGCGGGTGGACAGTTACCCGCACCAATTGAGCGGCGGGCAGCGGCAGCGGGTCATGATCGCCATCGCCCTCTCCTGCCAACCCAAGATGTTGATCGCCGATGAGCCGACGACGGCGCTGGACGTGTCCATCGAGGCGCAGATACTGGACATTATGCGCGATCTGCAAGAGACGGTTGACATGGCCATCATGTTCATCACCCATAACCTGGGTGTCGTCGCCGAGATGGCCCAGGAGATGGTCGTGATGTACATGGGCAAGGTGGTGGAAAAAGCCAGCGCCCTCGAGATATTCTACGAACCCCAGCACCCGTACACGCGTGCCTTGCTCAAGTCCATTCCCCACGTGGGCAAGAAAAGCCAGGAACGGCTGGCTACTATCACAGGTATGGTGCCGGACCCGTTCAACCTGCCGTCGGGGTGTGTCTTCCATCCGCGCTGCCCGTCGTTTATGCCGGGAAAGTGCGACCGGATCGTGCCGTCGTGGACGCAGGTGGGAGAAGACCACTGGGCGCGGTGTCTGCTTTACGAGGAGGTGTGAGGAACATGGCAGAACGTATACAACAAACCGACAACATCCTACTGGATGTCAAGGGGTTAAAAAAGTACTTTCCCATCCAGAAAGGTCTGTTTCGCAGGGTCGCGGGGTACGTCAAGGCGGTGGACAATATCAGTTTTTTCGTCCGCGAGGGCGAGACGCTGGGACTGGTGGGCGAGAGTGGCTGCGGCAAGACCACGGCCAGCCGCACGATCATCCGCTTGTATGAACCGACCGCCGGGGATATTCACTTCAAAACCACCCTGTTCTCATCCGACGGCAAGCCTCAGATGGTAGACCTGCGCGAATTGGACAAAGCGCAAATGAAGGCAATCCGGCGGGAAATGTCCATGATCTTTCAGGATCCGGTCGGCTCGCTGAACCCTAGAATGAGCGTGTTCGACATCATCTCGGAGCCGTTGGTGATCCACGACCAGGCCACAGGTGCCGAGGAGACCGTCGTCCAACTCCTGGAGCGCGTGGGTCTTCGCCCAGAGCACATGCGTCGCTATCCTCACGAGTTCTCAGGCGGTCAGCGGCAGCGTATCGGCATCGCCCGCGCCCTGGCTTTGCACCCGCGCCTGATCTTTTGTGACGAGCCTGTCTCCGCTCTCGACGTGTCCATCCAGGCGCAGACGTTGAACCTGTTGCAGGACTTGCAGGCGGACTTTGACCTGGCTTACGTCTTTGTCGCCCACGACCTGAGCGTAGTGCAGCACATCTCTGACCGCGTGGCGGTGATGTACGTGGGCAAGATCGCGGAGATGGCCGGCTCGGACGTATTGTACAACAATCCACTGCATCCCTACACCGAGGCATTGATGTCGGCCGTGCCCAAGCCAGACCCCAAGTACGAGTCGAAGCGAATCATCATGCCGGGCGACGTGGCCGATCCATCCAATCCGCCGCCGGGGTGCTACTTTCACCCCCGCTGCCGGTATGCCCAGGACATCTGTAGCCAGAAAGAGCCCGAGTTCCGAGAACTCGAGCCGGATCACTTTGTGTCCTGTCATCGCGCCGAGGAACTGCAACTAAGTGGTGTGTAGAGTCGGTACGGCATAGGATAGGAATTGTAGTCGCGACGTATCTGCTCAATAAAGTGGGGCAATGTAGCCGAGGTTTCCATACCTCGCGGGCATAACGCGCTATGGAAAGCGCGGCTACGTTAAAAGTGCCCCAGAATATTGAGATGATACGTCGCGACTTTAGTCACTCTGTCTCCCATTGTGAGCGACTAAAGTCGCTGTTATGCCAGGTACCACAGGTAAACTACTCAGCCATTGTCATTCTGAGCGACCAGAGGGAGCGAAGAATCTCGTCTTGGTCAGTGTAACAGCCTCTGGTATTGAGATTCTCCGTCCCTTCGGCTACGCTCAGGGCAAGCCGCTACGCTCCTCAGAATGACACAACTGCGAAAAGGTCAAGTAGTTGCCACTACGGAAAAATCGCCGATACCCAAGGAGATTTCAGTGAACAAAAAAAATTCAATGCAAGACCTGAAATGGTGGCAGAAAGCCGTCTTTTACCAAATCTATCCCCGCAGTTTCGCCGACGGCAACGGCGATGGCATCGGCGACTTTTACGGGATGATAGACCGCCTCGACTACCTGCAAGACCTGGGCATTGACGCCTTGTGGCTCTCGCCCCATTACCCTTCACCCTTCTTCGACTGTGGCTACGACGTCGCCGACTATACCGGCGTCGCGCCTGAGCATGGCACGCTAGCCGACTTTAACCGCTTTCTGGACGGAGCACACGAACGCGGCCTCCGTGTGATCCTCGACCTGGTACTGAACCACAGCTCTGACCAGCATCCCTGGTTCATCGAGTCCCGCTCCAGCCGCGATAACCCCAAACGAGACTGGTACGTCTGGCGCGACGGCAAGGACGGCGGCCCTGCCCTGAGCGTAGCCGAAGGGCCGCCCAACAACTGGTACTCTGGCTTTGGCGGCTCGGCCTGGGAGTACGACCCAGCCACTGAGCAATATTACTATCACTTTTTCATGAAAGAGCAGCCCGACCTCAACTGGCGCAACCCGGAGGTCAAACAGGCAATGTGGGACGCGGTGCGCTTCTGGCTCGACCTGGGCGTGGATGGCTTTCGCCTCGACGCCATCGGCACGATCTTTGAGCATCCAGACTTGCCTGACCAGACTGCCGAGATGTCATTGCTCGAGATGCGTCGTGCTTTCATCTCCGCAGCCGCCGGTAGCGAAGAATGGGAGCGGCTCGTCGAACAGCGGAAAACAATGTTCCAATATCAACTTGAATGGCCCGGCGTGCACGAATTGATGCGGGAATTGCGAACGATCATTGACGAGTACCCCGGCCGCGTGCTGGTGGGCGAGACCGGCGAGATCGCCTATTACGGCGACGGGACTAATGAACTGCACCTGGCATTCAACTTTCCGCTGATGAGGACCGAGCGTCTCACGCCCGCCTGGGTGCGCGCCAACCAAAGGGAGCGGTTGTCCGCGCTGCCGCCCGGCGCCTGGCCCTGCAACACGCTGAACAACCACGACGCGCCGCGCGTCTACAGCCGCTACGGTGATGGGCAGAACGACGCGGCGCTCGCCCGGCTTCACTTGGCGCTTTTGCTCACCCTGCGCGGTACCCCTTTTCTCTACAACGGCGAGGAGATCGGGATGACCGATCTGCTGCTAGAGGACGTCAGCCAGTTCCGGGACATACCGCTGGCTAGAATGTATCCCGTACTGATAGAGGAACTGGGAATGTCGCCAGCCAAGGCCCTGGCCGTGGTGAACCAAATGGGCCGCGACAAGTGCCGCACGCCGATGCAATGGGCCAACGCGCCCAACGGAGGCTTTAGTCCGGCCGGCGTGCAGACCTGGCTGCCGGTGAACCCCAATTACGCGCAGGGCGTCAACGTCGCCGACCAGTTGGCCGATCCGGACTCGCTGCTGAACTTTTACCGCCGTATGCTGCGCGTGCGCAAGCAGATCCCCGCGCTCATTGCCGGCGACTACACACCGCTGCACGAGGATGCGGAAAACTATCTTGCATTCCTACGCTCTTGCAATGAGCAAACCTGCCTGGTGGTGTTGAACATGTCCGATCAGGCTCACACGCTGCTCTTCGATCTGGATGCCCACGCAGCCCGTCCCGTCTTTTCCAGCCACACACGGGGCGACACGGATGACCTGTCTCAGTTGGCGATAGTCCCCTTTGAGATCTATATCGCTGAACTCGTCTAACAAAACGACACGTAAAAGGCGTGAGACGTGAAACGTGTCTGGCTGTTTAGGCATCACGTTTCACGTTTTCACGTTTTGCGCAAGGCAAGATACCCATGCGACGCTTTCTCTGATTCCCATTAGTATTGTTTTTGAGTATCTTTTCAATAAAGTGGGGCAAGACCTCGATCACAAGCCTGTCATTCTGAAC
>CAYQTW010000050.1:0-12546 GCA_964420485.1 uncultured Anaerolineales bacterium | reverse complement strand
AGTGGATAGGAGCGAGGCGTATCCGTTTATCCGCTTTCCATCCGCTGCCTCAACCTCCGGTAAACAAATACATTCGCTGACTCGCAGAGGTGAAACCAATGAACGACACAGATTACAACCCCACCGAACTCTTGGCCTACGTCGCGGCCGGATTGCTGGAGGACAACAAGTCGGTCTTTGTCGGCACCGGCCTGCCCATGATCGCAGGGATGCTAGCCCAGCGCACCCACGCGCCCAACCTGCTCATCATCTTTGAGGCCGGCGGCATCGGCCCGCAGGTGCCGGTACTCCCCATCTCCGTCGGCGACAGCCGCACCTTTTACCACGCCTGTGCCGCCTCCAGCATGCACGACGTGATGTCGGCGGGGCAGGCCGGCTACGTGGACTATGGCTTCCTGGGCGCGGCGCAGATTGACGCCTGCGGCAACCTCAACACGACCGTCATCGGCCCGCACGGCACGCCCAAAGTGCGCCTTCCCGGCAGCGGCGGGGCTAACGACATCGGCTCCTTCTGCTGGCACACCATCATCGTGATGCGCCAGGACCAACGCCGCTTCGTGGAGCACCTGGACTTTGTCACCACGCCGGGCTACTTGGACGGGCCGGGAGCGCGCGAGCGGGCCGGGCTGCCGGCGGATAGCGGCCCCTACCGCGTCATCACCCAACTGGGGCTGTACGACTTTGACGAGGAGAGCAAGCGCATGCGGCTGATCGCGACCCACCCTGGCATCACGGTGGATGACGTGCAGGCCAACAGCGGCCTCGAACTCATCATCCCGGACGAGGTGGGCACGACTGAGCCACCCCCGCCGGAGGTGCGCCGCATCCTGCGCGAGATTGATCCGACGGGGATGGTGATCGGGAAATAAGGAGCAACAATGGACTTTCAACTAACCGAAGAACAACGTATGTTTCGCCGCATGGTGCGCGAGTTCGCCGAGCAGGAGATCGCGCCCCGCGCCGAAGAGATTGACGCCACTGACGAATTCCCCTGGGACATCTTTCGCAAGATGGGCCAGGTAGGCCTGCTGGGCCTGCCCATCGCGGAAAAGTACGGCGGCTCCGGCAGCGATTACGTCAGCCAGGCCATCGCGCTGGAGGAAATTGCCCGCGCCTCCGGCGCTATGGCCATCGTCCTCGACGCCCACACCTCGCTCTGCTGCGAGCCCATTCACCTCTTTGGCAGCGAGGAGCAGAAACGGAAATACCTGGTGCCACTGGCCCGGGGGGAAAAGATCGGCGCCTTCGGCCTGACCGAGCCGCAGGCCGGCTCCGACGCCGGGGCCACCCGCACCCGCGCCGTGCTTGATGGCGACGAATGGGTCATCAATGGCCAAAAGTGCTTTATCACCAACGGCTCCATCGCCGATGTGGTCGTCATCACCGCCAAGACCGACCTGGAGAAAGGCACGCGGGGCATCTCCTCGTTCATCGTCGAGAAAGGCACCCCCGGATTCAAGCCTGGGCGGGACGAGGAAAAGATGGGGCTGCGCGGCTCAGTGACCTCGGAACTCTTCTTCGAGGACTGCCGCATCCCGGCGGGGAATCTGGTGGGCCAGGAGAACGAGGGCTTTAAGCAATTCCTGGTCACGCTGGACGCGGGGCGCATCGCTATCGCGGCGATGGCGGTCGGCCTGGCGCAGGGGGCGTTCGAGAAAGCCGCCGCTTACGCAAAGGAGCGGGTACAGTTTGGCCGGCCCATCGCCAAGTTCCAGGCCGTCCAGTGGATGATTGCCGATATGGCCACAGAGATCGAGGCCGCCCGCCTGATGGTCCACCGGGCCGCCTGGGTCAAGGACCAGGGCATGCGCTTCACCAAAGAGGCGGCCATGGCCAAACTCTTCGCCACGGAGGTATCCGAGCGTGCCTGCTATAAGGCGCTCCAGATCCACGGCGGCTACGGCTACGTGCGGGAGTACGGCGTCGAGCGCATGTACCGCGACCAGCGCCTCTGCGCCATCGGCGAGGGGACGAACGAGATCCAGCGCCTCGTCATTGCGCGGCAGGTGCTGGGGCGTTGAGCCTACATCCAGAAGCCTGTTCTACTCAGAGGCCTGGAAGTCATACAGCCGCTCAATGCCCGCCTCGGCTCGCTGGGCTTCGAACCAGGTCTGGAATTGCTGTTGCTGGCGCTGCTCGTAGAGGGCAGCGTCCAACTCGCGCTCCTCTTTTTCGTGCATCAGAATGATGTGGTAGCCGAACGATGTCTGTACCAGGTCGCTGATCTCACCCTGTTCCAGGGAGAAAGCGGCCTCCTCAAACTCGGGCACCATGGCTCCTCGAGGAAACCAGCCCAGATCGCCTCCCTGGTCTTTGCTTCCAGGATCTGTCGAGTACTCGGCGGCCAAGTCGGCGAACTCTTCACCCTCCGCCAATTTGTCCAGCACCTCCTGGCCCGTCTCCTCGGTTTCCACCAGGATGTGGCTGGCGTGTACCTGTTCCTCGGATTTTGGGCCACCGTGGAGTTCGAGCAGGGCTTCTATCAGCATAGTATCGCCAATTAGACTCCGGACGGACTCCTCTGTCAGGTAACTCTCGACCAGGAAACTGTCCCAGTCAGCAAACACCTCGCTGGACTGAATGTCGGCCTGCAAATCGGCGACCTCGGTCTCGACCTCCTCCGGGTCAATTGTGATCCCCTCCTGGTCGGCGAGTTGGCGTGTCAGGACGCGCCAGATGAGTTGATCCAGCACCTGCTCCTGCAACTCGGGCAGGTGGGAGCTGATTTCCGGGTCGTTCCAATCCACACCGTAGCGACTGGTAGTAGCATAGATAGTCCGGGTCAGTTCCTCCTCGTAGACCTCGGTGGAGATTTCTTCCCCATTGACCACGGCAATGGCCTCCTGGTCAGGGATAATTACCAGGCTCAGAGCAACCTCGGCGCCGCTGGGCTCGGCAGGCTCATCCGCCGTCGGAGCGGGGGATGGCGCTGGAGATTCAGTCGGTGTGGGGGGAGCGGTGGTAGGCGTAGGCGTGCCCTGTTCACCACAGGCGACCAGGGCTATTATCAGCAAGAACGTCATGGGAAGCAGAATTCGTTTCACGATATTTATCCTTTCTCAATTTTTAGAGTTTTTGACGAGCCTGGGTCTACCTTCCCGAAAGCTCCAACAGAACGAGTTTTGCAAAGATCTGAGTTATCTGGCACGTTTGGGTTCACTTGGTGGCTGGTTTTTAGCTTTCGGGAAGGTGACCTGAACGCTTACAATCCTTTGTCTTTCAGCAGTGGAATCAGTTGGGCCGCTGCCGGCTTGGTGTAAAATCTGACCATGCCAGCCTTACTATTCGCATCTAAAACCACCGCCAACAGCAGTTCGCCGTTCAAATTATGCAAGTAAAAGTCATACTCTATACCTTCCTGGTAGATGGATGTAAAGTCCGTCGTGGCCGACGCCAGCACGTCGGAAATGTCCAGATCGCCGACATGGCCTACTATTTCCACGGGATAACCGCTCGAACTGAGCAGCAAGATACAACGAGCCTCGGTGCTGAGTCGCAATTCCTCCAAGTGTTCGCGCACCGCTGGCGGCACCGTTCGTTCGCCGGAGCGATAGGGGTCGTTTTCTATCTGCCCGTCGCGTTTTACCTGTTTGGCGCATCCCAAAGCACGTTCGACGACCTCCTGAATTTGCTCCATGGTGCAAGGTTTCTCGAGATAACCATCGAGATAGCCATCAAGCCCCATGTAGTTGAGCGTCTCGCGCAAACTACCGGTGGGGTAGGCAGTTATCAACACAGTTTTTGTGTTCGGCGATAACTTGTGGATCGCCCGCACCAGATCCAAACCGCTCAGGCCAGGCATCTTGTAGTCAGAGATGACCAATGCATACGATTCTTGCCGGATTTTTGCTAATGCTTCGTCGCAGTTGGTTGCGATGTCAACGATGTATTCATGGCCCATTTTACTCAGTTTCCTAGCCAGCATCATGGTTATGACCACTTCATCGTCAACAACCAACACACGTTTGAACTGTTTATCGTCTCTCATGAACTTTTTACCATTTGCTACTGGGCATTTTTCGGGGCGGAATTCAGAGCCTCGTTCATTTTTTCCATCTCCCCCCAATTCTGCCCCACCTTGAGGTCGGCCTTGAGGGGAGCCTTGAGGTCGAAAGCGTCTTCCATAACCTGGCGCATCAGCGGTGCGACGGTTTCCATCTTGTCGTCCGGGGCCTCGACGACCAGTTCGTCGTGTACTTGTAGGATTATCCGCGCCCGCAGGCCCCGCTCCTGGAGCGCCCGGTGCAGGCGAACCGTGGCGATGTTGATGATGTCGGCGGCGGAGCCTTGGATCGGTGCGTTGATCGCCACCCGCTCGGCAGCCTGGCGCACATTGTGGGGCGCCTTGCTCCCGGGGAGCAACTCGGGAAAGTACCGTCGCCGCCCCAGCAGTGTCTCCACGTATCCCTGCCGCGTGGCGAGCGCCTTGGTGGTGTCAATGTACTCCCGCACCCTGGGGAAACGCTCAAAGTAGGTCTTGATAAAATCCTCGGCCTCGGCATGTGTCAGGTCGGTCGTGTTTGACAGCCCGTAGGCGGTCTGTCCGTAAGAAAGGCCAAAGTTGACCGCCTTTGCCACGCGCCGCATCTCGGGGGTTACTTTTGCCAGCGAAACGCCCATGATGGCGGCGGCAGTGCTGGCGTGGATGTCTTCTCCGCGAGCGAAGGCGCTCAACAGCCCCTCGTCGCCAGAGATGTGAGCCATGACACGCAACTCTACCTGCGAATAGTCGGCGGCGATCAGTTTCCAGCCCGGTTCGGCGATAAAGGCCCGCCGCACCTGACGCCCCAGTTCCGTGCGGATAGGGATGTTTTGCAAGTTTGGGTTGCTGCTGCTCAGCCGTCCGGTAGACGTTCCGGTCTGTTTGTACGAGGTGTGCAGCCGCCCCGTGCGCGGATTGACGAGTTTGGGCAGCGCGTCCACGTAGGTAGACTTTAGTTTGGCCAGCCCCCGTTGCTCCAGGATGAGGTCAATGACCGGGTGTTTTCCGCGCAACTTTTCCAGCACCCCCGCCGCCGTCGAATAGTGGCCCGATTTGGTGTGTCGCAGTCCTTGTGTGGGCAATCCTATTGTCTTGAACAGCGCGTCGGAGAGTTGCTGGGTCGAGTTGACGTTGAAAGAGTAGCCCACCATCTTTTGGATGCGGGCATTCAATTCGCCCAGGCGGGCAGCCAGTTCCTCTGACATTTGTTCAAGCACCGTGGCGTCGAGCCGCACGCCGGCCCTCTCCATCGCCGCCAGAACCGGCATCAACGGCATCTCTACCTCGGTAAAGAGCGACCAGAGGTGTTTTTCCTTCAACTCCACCTCCAGGACAGCCGCCAGGCGGTGGGTCATGTCCACGTCGGCGCACGCATAAGGGGCCACCCGCTCGACCGGTACCTGGCGCATGGTGATCTGCTGCTTGCCCTTGCCGATCAGGTCGGCGATGGGAGTCATCTGCTGCTTGAGCCGCGCCCAGGCCAGGTTCTTGAGCCCCAGGTTCTTGGAGGTCGGGTTGACAAGCCACTCGGCGATCATTGTGTCAAAGGCCAACCCCTCCAGATGCGCCCCAGCTCGTTGCAGCACGGTCAGGTCGTACTTGAGGTTGTGGCCGCACTTGCGCAGTCCGGGATCACTCAGCAGAGGGGCCAGTGCCTCGAGCACCATCTCTGGCGGCAGTTGTGGATCGCCGTCCGGGGCGGCGACGGGGATGTAGTAGCCCTGCCGGGGAGCGCCGGTGAGGGCGATGCCGACCAGATCGGCCTGCATAGGATCGGTACTGGTAGTCTCGGTGTCGAGCGTCAACGCCGGAGCGTTCGCCAGTCGCGCCACCAACTGATGGAGAGCCTCCTCGTCGGCGACGATCTGGTAGTCGGCGCTGGGCGCTGGCGCGGCGGCGGATGTTTGGCCGAACAGGCCGAGTTGGCGGGCCGCTCCCACTGGCTCGAGAGACGCTGTCTCCGGCAACCGCTCGGCCAGCGAACGAAATTCTAATTCGCGGAAGAGGTCCATCACCTGTTCGCTGTCGAAGGAGCGCACGCGGCAGGCGTCGAGGTCGAGTTGCACCGGCGTGTCGCACACGATGGTCGCCAGGTGGCGGCTGAGGAAGGCCAGGTCGCGCCCCGCCTCCAGTTTGTTCCGAAAGCGGGCCTGAATCTCGTCCAGGTGTTTGTAGATTTCCTCCAGCGAACCGTATTGCTGGAGCAACTTGGTGGCGGTCTTTTCGCCGACGCCGGGCACGCCGGGGATGTTGTCGGATTTATCGCCCATCATAGCCTTGAGGTCTACCAACTGAGCCGGCGTCAACCCCTTGTAGCGCCGCTGCACCTCCTCCAGGTCATAGACCACCGTGTCGGAGAAGCGCCAGCGCGAGGTGAGGACGCGGGTGTGCTCGTCCACCAGTTGCAAGAGGTCCATATCGCCGGTGACGATGAGTGTGTCAACCCCTCGTTCTCTCGCCTGGCGGGCCAGCGTCCCCAGCAGATCGTCCGCCTCGTACCCCTCCTGCTCAAAGATGGGAATGTCCAGCGTCTCTACCACCTGGCGGACGCGCTCCATCTGGGAACGCAACTCGTCGGGCATTTTGGCGCGGTGGGCTTTGTAGTCGGGGTAGACGTCGTGGCGAAAGGTGCGCCCTTTATCAAAGGTGACGGCGATGTGAGTGGGCCGCTCGTCGCGCAACACATTGAGCAACATCGAGGTAAAGCCATAGACGGCGTTGGTCAATTCGCCCTGCGAGGTCTTCATATCCTCGGGCAGGGCGTGGAAGGCGCGATAGGCCAGCGCGTGGCCGTCAATCAGCACCAGTTTCTGGGACATACCCCATCTGCCTCCAAGATTCGCCATTCGCTACTCGTAATTCGCCCTCATTCTACCGCGAGGTGGGGAAAAGTCAACTCTCACTTGCCCTCTTCCGCCTCACCGTCTATAATCCTGGATAGGATTGACAATGGCCCTACAGACGTCCTGGCCACATTCCGGCAAAACCCGGCCTTTATGCGTTGCGTGACCGTCGGTTCTACTCTAAAACACACCAGGTCTTTACAGTGGCAGCCTGACTGCCAGACGGCGCACGCCATCGCCAGCGCGGTCCACGACGCGCAACACGAGCACACTGGTGTCGTCGTGTGGCCTCCCGTTATCCAATGCCAACGCCTGCTCGAGCAGGCCATCGGCCAACTGATGGGCACTGGTCTCGCCTTGGCCCATCAGTTCCCGCACCGCTGCCGGGACGTCAAAGACGCGGCTTGAGCGCACTCCGGCCATCTCTAGGCCATCCGTGTAGACCACGACCATTGTCCCTGCATCCAGGGGCAACTCGGTGACCTGTGGCTTGGTGCCGCGCCGCACGCCGACTGGTTCCGACGGCGCGTCGAGCAAGTGTAGCCCGCCTGCGGGCGTTACGACGATGGTGGGGCAATGGCTGTTGCGCGAAAGCACCAACGTACCGGAAGTCAAGTCCACCGAGACGATGTTGAGCGTGGCGGAGACCTTGCCGCCTTTGTAGGTGTAGAGATAGTCGTGGGCTGCGCGGGCTGCCGCGCCATCGCGCACTCCCTCTGCTAGTTCAGAGAGGGCCTTGCGGGCTACCAGGTTGCTGATGGCTTTGGCCGCTCGTCCAGAACGCTGGCCATCCACCAGGACGAAGGAAAAGCCACCGTGAGGGCGTTCGATCATTTCCAGCGTATCCCCACTCTCACTAGTGGCCCATTTACCTATCTTGGCAACAACAACTTCAATTTCCATATTTACTCAGCCTCAACCTCAACCTTATTATACCCGTGTTGGAGGTACAAGCCAAGTTTGAATTATTTCTACGGTGTGTTATAATTTCCAGAAACCAATGACGTTCTTTTGTCTGGGAGAAGGAGTATTCTTATGAGTTTTGAGGTTTGGAGATCCTGGAGTGGGTTGACCTTCCTTCAATCTGAAATCTGGGAATATCTCCTCTTGGCGCTCTATGTGCTGGTGACAGTTGTATTTCTCGTTCGTTCCTGGCAAGATTTCAAAAGACTGAACTGGCGTCGCCTGCTCCTGTTCCTGGCTTTATTGGCGGCATCCCTGATCGTCAATAACTTGCTGGTGCTCGAGTTCTCTCTGCCCCGGCTGCTTCCACCCCCAAATGTTCCCACCGAGCCCGCCAGTCCGTATGCACCATTGTTAGGAGCACTGCCGGTCGCTATTGCTGGGGCCTGGTTGGGCGCAGGGCCAGCGTTATTGGTGGGATTGGCCGGTGGAATCCTGCGTGTTGGGATGGCTTATGGCGGTATCACTGAACCTTTATATTTTGCCTTTTTTGGCTTCCTGGTCGGCTTTTTTCTGCGTCAGGATTATCAAGGCCGCTTGCTGCTCATCGTGCGCCAACCCATCGTCGCAGTACCATTGGCGGCTATCTTTGTGTCTCCGTTGCATCTACTCTCGGTGTTCGCTCACACGGCAGGTTCGGGTTTGGCAGGATTCGACTACTCCGTGATGTTAACGCGGGCCAATCTGGGCCCTGCGCTGATCGAAAGTTTCGTGGCTGCGCTCGTTATACAGGGGATTTACCTGATCTTTGCGCGCCTCCGCCCCGTCCGCGCGGCGCACCGACCCCCGCCCTACAGCCGCACCCTGAGGCTCAGGCTGCTTTTCCTGTTCGTGCCCCTGATATTGTTCATGACCGCCGTGCTCGTCTACGCGGTGACGGCGGTAACCCTCCGGGTGGCGACCTCGGAGGCGGTGAACGAGATGGCGCGAGATGCCAACAGCGCCGCCGAGGGTATCCCCTACTTTATCCACACTGGGCAGGGATTGTTGGAGCAGTTCGCCACCAATAAAGTGTTGCGGCACGGCGACCCAACCACACTGGAGGATCATCTGCGCGGCGACATGCGAAGCGTGGTCTTTTTCGACCAGTTGATGTTGTTCGACTTGGACACACAGCGGTTGGCGATGTATCCCCCGGCGCCGACCGGCGACCCGGAACTGACCATGCAGGAAAAGACACTGTTGCAGCGTGTGGTCGAGAGCGGGGCGACGCAGATCAGTTCCGTGCATCACTCGCAGCGGGGTGAAGCCATCCTTTCATTCCTGGCGCCGGTGAAGGGTGAAGAGATGGATGAGCACGTCGGGGTGTTACTGGGGCGCACTCGGCTTGACATCAACCCCGTGATACGTCGGGTACTGGCAAGTTTGCAGTGGACTCGCGCGCGTGGAGAAGGATTTGTGGTAGATTCAGAAGGGAACATCGTTGTCCATTCCGATCCTGACATGCTGCTTGCTAGATGGCATATGGACGAAGACTGCCCTCGCATCGCCACCGTGTTGCAGGGTTGGGCCTACGAGAGCCGCAATCCCATAGACAACACGCGCCAGTTGGTCTATTACTTACCGGTGGAAGGGCACCCGTGGGCAGTGGTGATTCGCTTGCCCTACGAGGTCGTGCTGGAGCAGGCTACCCAGGTTGCCACTCCCCTGCTTTTCCTCCAGATCCTGTTAGGGGGTGCACTGGTGATCGTCATCCCGCTGGCCACCGGCTGGATGACCCGTCCGCTCAAACAGTTGGCCTCCGCAGCCGATCACATCGCCGAGGGTGACCTCACTCATCCCGTGCAGGTACCCGGCAGCGACGAGGTGGCCCGGGTAGGAGATGCGTTTGAAGGTATGCGCGTGCGGTTAAAAGACCGGCTGGAAGATCTCTCGTTGCTACTGCAAATCAGCCAGGCGGTCTCGGCGACGCTGGAATTGCCCGAGGGGGTACCGTTCATCCTCGAAGGAGTACTGGAGGCGACCCACGCGCGGGTGGCGCGCATCGTCCTCCTTTCGACTAGCGGCGATCCACAGGTGGTGATGGGGCGGGGAACCCCACGTGAGGGGTTGGGGATACTCGACCGTGCGCTCGCTACGGCGGCTCGAAAACTGGAACATCCCATGGTCGTGGAAAACCTGGCCCGGGCCAAGACGCTGGCTGATCCCGAGACCCTGAGCGGGCCGATCAAAGCGGCCATCGCGCTGCCCGTGCGTACCAAAGACCTGGTGACAGCAGTGATGTGGGTGGGGTATGGTGAGGTTCACCAGTTCGACGCTTCAGAGATTGACCTGCTCTCTACATTGGCCAGCCAGACGGCGGTACTGGTGGAGAATGCCCGCCTGTTCCAGTCCGCGGAGGGCGGGCGGAGGCGGCTGGCGGCGATCCTGACCAGCACTACCGACGCTATCCTGGTCACAGATCGCGACGACCGCATCCTGTTGGCCAATCCGTCCGCTGAACGGGCTTTCGACATCGCAGCCAGCGAGATTGTCGGTCAAAAGATAAACGAGGCGGGATTGGCGCCCGTGTTGGTGCATGTCTTTGAGGAGCCTCTGCCTCCGAGCGAGGCGTTGACCGAGGAGGTCCCCCTGCCCGATGGTCGGACGTTGTACGCCAGTGTTTCGACTATCTTGAGTGCCGATGGTGAACGGATCGGCCGCGTGGCCTTGATGCGTGACATCACTCATCTCAAGGAACTGGACGAGTTAAAGTCCGAATTCGTAGCGACGGTTTCGCACGACTTGAGAGCGCCGCTGACGTTTATGCGCGGCTACGCGACCATGCTCCCGATGGTGGGCGAATTCAACGACAAGCAGCGTGAGTATGTTGAGAAAATTCTGCACGGCATTGGACAGATGAGTGGACTGATTGACGATCTGCTCGATCTGGGGCGCATCGAGGCCGGAGTGGGACTGGAGCGCAAGCCCTGCCATCTGGGGGCGGTGCTGGTCGAGGCGGTGGACGGCATGCGCGCCCGGGCGACCGTCAATGGGCTCACTCTGCGGCTGGAACCAGCCGAAGGCGTGCCACTGATTGCAGGCGACGCCGCATTGCTGCGCCAGGCGATCACTAACCTGGTGGATAACGCCATCAAATACACCCCTAGCGGTGGCATTATCACGGTGGGATTATCTGTGTGCGACGAGCAGGCGCTGATTCGCGTCACCGACACAGGGTTTGGCATTGCGCCGGACGATCAAGTGCGCCTGTTCGAGAAATTCTACCGCATCAGGCGGCGCGACACGATGGACATACCTGGAACCGGCCTGGGGCTGGCAATCGTCAAGTCCATCATCGAACGGCATGGCGGCAAAGTGTGGGTGGATAGCGAACTGGACAAGGGAAGCACGTTCTACATCAGTTTACCTTTGGGCGAGGCAGAGCCCCCGGAGGTAAAAGTTACGCAGTAACTATCTTGACAATGGCGACTGTGAAGCCCGGCGAATAAATTCGCGGGCAACTATTGCCAAGTCCACCTGCGTGGACTGTCTCAGTCGCCGAAGGGCGACTTTGCAGATTTAGCACGCGGTTTTAACCGCCGTGCGATTTTTCCCCTTCCTCCGTGGAGAGAACAGAGGGGATAGCGAGGTGCGGCATGGCATTACAAATCGGCATCGTAGGCCTGCCCAACGTGGGCAAGTCCACTCTCTTTAACGGTCTCACGCAGGCCGGGGCCGCCGTAGCGGCCTACCCTTTCACCACGATCGACTCCAATCGGGGCGTGGCGGTGGTGCCCGATCCGCGCCTGGAAGCCCTGGCGCTGATGGTTGGGCCGGAACAGGTGACCCCAGCGACGGTCGAGTTTGTAGACATTGCAGGCCTGGTGCGTGGTGCTCATCGGGGCGAGGGGTTGGGTAACCAATTCCTGGGCCACATCCGCAACGTAGACGCTATCGCCCTGGTCTGTCGCTGCTTTTCCAACCCCGACGTGGCACACGTGGAGGGATCGGTGGACCCGCCGCGTGACCTGGAGGTGCTCGACCTGGAACTAATCTTGGCCGATCTGGACGTGGCGGAGCGGCGGCTGGACAAAGTACGTTCGGCGGCCAAGGCCAGGCCGCGTGATTATGCCGCAGAGTTGGAGGCGCTGGAAGAATTGCGCGCGCGCCTGCAGGCGGGAGTAGGGGCGCGGTTACCGCGCCTCTACTGGGTGGCGGGTGGGGCGACCGGGGCAGCGTTGGTGCAAGAGATGTGTTTGCTCACCGCCAAAAAGCGCGTCTACGTGGCCAACGTCGGCGAGGAGGATCTGCCTACCGGTGGCCCATTGGCCCAAGAGGTCGCTCACGTGGCGGCGGCGGAAGGCGCCCCTTGCGTCGTTCTCTGTGCCCAATTGGAGGCCGACTTGAGCGAATGGCCCCCCGACGAGGCCGCCGCTTACCGGGCAGACGTGGGGCTAGAGCACTCTGGGTTGGAGGTGCTGGCCCGGGCTGGCTACGAGGTGCTCGATCTGATCACCTTTTTCACTATCACGGGTGGTCGGGAGGTGCGCGCTTGGGCGATACAGCGCGGTGCCAAAGCGGCTCAAGCGGCCGGCAAAGTCCACAGCCAGATGGAGCGTGGTTTCATCCGCGCCGAGGTGCTGCATTTCGAACAACTGGCAGAGGTGGGGAGCTGGCAAGCGGCGCGAGAGCGGGGCATCTTGCGCATCGAGGGCCGTGATGGGCCAATCCAGGATGGGGACGTGTGTCTGTTCCGCTTCAGCCCGTGAGTAGGGTGAGTGACCAATGTCAAGTTAAGGATTGTAAAGACCTGCCAGGTTTCCGCCAGAGCTTTTG
>CAYQTW010000049.1:0-12625 GCA_964420485.1 uncultured Anaerolineales bacterium | reverse complement strand
GATTACTCCGGGATGGGAGGGATGTTGGGGGATGACGCCGGCGGTGGGGTGTACGTCTTTGACGCCGCCGTCACGCTGAGCGGCAACCACATCTACAGCAACACGGTGGTAGCCACCGAGGGTATGGCGCTCGGCGGCGGGGTCTATCTGGGTTCCAGCAACGGCGCTATGTTGAGCGGCAACCACATTTACAACAACACCGCGAGCGGGGATGCCGGGGCCAGAGGCGGCGGGATCTGTCTCTCTGAAAGCGCCAACGCCGCGTTGAGCGACAATGACATCTATAGCAACACCGCGAGTGGGGACTATGAGGCCTACGGCGGTGGAGTTTATCTGAATTACAGCTACAACGTCGCCTTGAGCGACAATGACATCTATAGCAACACCGCGAGTGGAGACTATGAGGCCTACGGCGGTGGGGTCTATCTGTCCGACAGCGACGCCGCCGCGTTGAGCGACAATGACATCTATAGCAACACCGCGAGTGGAGACTATGAGGCCTACGGCGGTGGGGTCTATCTGTCCGACAGCGACGCCGCCGCGTTGAGCGACAATGACATCTGCAGCAACACCGCGCGTGCGGTTGCTGCGGCCTACGGGGCCTACGGCGGCGGGGTCTATCTGTATTACAGCGACGACGCCGCGTTGAGCGGCAACTATATCTACAGCAACACTGCGGGCGGGTATGGCGATGGCTATGGCGGTGGGATCTATCTGGACGAGAGCGCCAACGCCGCGCTGGAAAACAACGTTATCGCCGACAACCAAACGAGCGGGAGCGGGAGCGGGAGCGGGATGTATGTGGTGGATAGCAGCGCCGATCTGCGCCACACCACCATCGCCCACAACACCGGCGGCGATGGCAGCGGGTTTCGCGTCAATGGGAGCTCCGCCACTGCGTCTCTGACCAACACCATCCTGGTCAGCCACGTTATGGGCATCAGCGTTGCGCCCGGCAACACCGCCACGTTGGAGGCCACGCTGTGGTGGGCTAATGGCAGCAATTGGAGCGGAAACGTCAACACCGGAACTGTTGCTAACAACCATTGGGGCGATCCGCTCTTTGTGCCCGAGACCGGCGACTATCATCTGAACAGCGCCACCTCGCCCGCCTGCGACGTTGGGATTGACGCCGGCGTTAATCGCGACAAGGATGGTAGACTGCGCCCGATGGACCTGGGCTATGACCTGGGCGCCTACGAGTTCCCTGGCGTGGGCCTGGACATCGTCAAGCAGCCGGCGGCGGGCTTTGTGAACCGGGGAGTGCTCACCTACACTATCGTTGTCACCAGCGTCGGCAATGCCAGCGGTGTTGTCCTGACCGACACGCTGGATGGTTGGCAAAAGGCTGTCGCTGTGTCTCCGGCGAGTTGCGCCATTGTTGATCCGGGTTGGGGGGGCAGCGTCATCTGTACATTCGGCGCGCTGGTCAGCGGCACGGAAAAAGTGGTCACGCTCACAGCCGAGGTCTCCACCTCTGTCGCGCTAGGAGGAGAGATTGTCAACAATGTCGTCGCAGCGGCGACCGAGACGACTAACAAGGTCCAGGTTGCCAATGGGATTCACGATTGTCACGCGCGCATCAACAACAATCCCGCCGAGTATTCAAATGTGCAGGCAGCGGTGGACGCGGCCACCCCTGGCGATATGATCAAAGTGGCCGGGACTTGCCTGGGGGTCAACGAGCGCGGAGGGTCGTCGCAACAAGTCTATGTGGGCAAGAACCTGACCATCCAGGGCGGTTACAACGCTGCCGACTGGAATGCGTCGCCCGACCCCGACGTCTGTCCTACCACACTGGACGCCCTGGAGCAGGGGCGGGTGGTGTACATCACCGGCGGCAGTGTCGCCGCCACGGTCGCAGGATTGCGCATCACCGGCGGCGACGCGACCGGGCTGGGTGGAGGTCTGTGGGAGGGGGATGACGCCGGCGGCGGCGTGTGCATCGTTGGCGCCAGGGTTGCGTTGAGCGACAGCCACATCTATGGGAACGTGGCGGGCGTCGGCGGCGGAGTCTACTTGGGCGCCAGCGGCAATAGCGCGCTGCGCGTCAATGACATCTACAGCAACATAGCGGACCTCGGCGGCGGCGGCGGAGTCTACGTGGAGGAGAGTTACGGCGTCGCACTGAGCGACGACCACATCCACGACAACAGGGCGGAAGAGGGCGGCGGGGTCTATCTGAGCGAAAGCGCCCACGTCACGTTGAGCGGCAACTATATCTACAGCAACACGGTGCAGGGCGCGGAAAGCGGCGGCGGGGTCTATGTAGGCTACAGCCCCGACGTCACGTTGAGCGGCAACCACATCTACAGTAACACGGCGAACAACAGCAGCGGCGGCGGGGTCTACGTGGAGGGCAGCGCCGACGCCGAACTGAGCGATAACTATATCCACGACAACATGGCAGGCGACAGCGGCGGTGGGGTCTATCTAGGGAACAGCGCTGACGCCAATCTGGACAGTAACTATATCCATGATAACGTAGTGGAAGGCGATGGCGGTGGGGTCTACCTGTGGAGCAGCGCCGACGCCAATCTGGACAGTAACTATATCAACGATAATACAGCGGACTATGACGGCGGCGGGGTCTATCTAGGGGACAGCGATTACGCCGTGTTGAACGGCAACGCTATCTACGTTAATAGGGCATACGGCAACGGCGGCGGAGTCTGTCTGAGCGACAGCCCCACCGCCACGCTGCGTACCGACAACCGTATCTACAGCAACACGGCGTCGGCCGGCGGCGGAGTCTACCTGTGGGGCAGCGTCAACGCTGACCTGAACGGCAACCACATCTACAGCAACACGGCGGAATACAGCGACGGCGGCGGGATTTACCTGAACTGGAGCGACGACGCCATGCTGGGCGGCAACGACATCCACGATAACCTGGCGAACAACGGCGGCGGGGTCTATGTGAGCGGCAGCGCCAACGCTTTTCTGGGCGGCAGCGACGTCCACGACAACAGAGCAGCATTCTCCGGCGGTGGGGTCTACCTGGGCGACAGCGCCAGCGCTAAACTGGAAAACAACGTCATCGCCGACAACCAGGCGGGTCTGTATGGGAGCGGAGTGTACGTGGAGGCAAGCACCGCCTACCTGCTCCACAACACCATCGCCCGCAACACCGGCGGCAGCGGACTGTACGTTACTAGCTCTGGGGTACCTTCCAGCAGTGTGGCCCTGACCAACACCATCCTGGTCAGCCACAGCGTGGGCATCGAAGTCGCGACGGGCAACACCGCCACGCTGGAGAGCACGCTGTGGGGTGAAGGAGGATCTTCCTGGGCGAATGGCGTTGATACGGCAGGCGCGGGCGTCTCCACCAACAACGATTACTATACCGCTGACCCGGACTTTGACCACCACGAAACCGGCGACTACCACATCGGCGTCAACTCGCTGGCGATAGACAATGGCATAGACGCCGGCGTGCCGGTGGACAAGGACGGCACCACCCGTGATGAACAGCCCGACCTCGGCGCGTATGAGTATGCAGGGGCGGAATGTGTGGACGTTGTGCGCCACTACCCATACGAGTACTCTGTAATCACCATCGAGTCGTTCGAGGGAGATGGTCGGGTGATGGTCGAGTTTTACAGAGAGCAGGATGGCTCGTTGGTCCTGGTAGAAACCAGGTTCATCTCTGAAAGTCATAGCGCAGAGTTCGATCTGTCCGGCATGTCCCAGTTGGGATCATACTTTGATGGCTCGGCGTGCATCACGCCGGATGGGGGGCAAATGATTGAGGTTAGCGTTGACCTCGTCCAGGTAAGCGAGGAGCCGGAACCGCCCGATGAGCCTGAGCCGAACAACTATCCCCAAGACACAGATGTCGTCACTCTGACGTCCACCGCGCCGTTGACTTCCTGGATCAGCCACGATGAGGATCTAGACTGGTACCGGGTCGTCATCACAGAGCCATCGTACCTGACGGTGACGCTTGATGAACTGGCCGAGAACTATGATCTGATTGTCTTGGGTGAGATGCCGGAGATGCCAGAGGGACCCACAGAAAACTCGGTGTGTGAGTTGATTGATGGCGATGCTGTTGACGAGAATGGTAATCTAAACGTTGCCGGTACGTGGGGCGCGATGGGCACGTGGGGTGCGATGGGCACCTGGGGTGCAATGGGCACGTGGGGCGCGATGGGCACCTGGGGCGCGATGTCGGCCAACTCTGGTACAGCTTCAGAGATGGTTAACCCAATCGCTTTCTATCCGGGTACTTATTATGTGCTGGTCTATGCCCCGGACGGCGATTTCTCCACGGACGACTATCGTTTGCAAATGGAGACCAAGCCGTTGCCCACGATCGAATGCAAGTGGGAGCCGGATCCAAAGTATGATGTCGTCTCGCCCACGGTGACCTATACCGGTACAAATCTAACAAGTGAGCAGGTCTATACTGAACCCCTCACGCTCATTCTGTACAACAAGACGCGCCTGGATCACGCTTACGGCTATACGGCAGGCAACGCCATCTCGAACACACTGGGGGCGCTGGCCGATCTGGACAGCGTGCGCGGGCTGGTCGTGCCGGTGGATAGCTACGATGTCGTCTCTCAGACCTATGCTGACTGGAGCGTTTCTCCCAACTATTGTAACGTGATCAGCGCCAACGCTGTGGCCGACGCCATTCGCAACGAGGTCATCAGCCCTGTGCTGGCGGCCCATCCGACCATCACCTACGTCGTGCTGGTTGGCAATGACGAACAGATCCCCTTCCGCCGCATGCCTGATATAACGACGATTGCCAACGAGCAATACTATCGGCCTCGGCTGAAAGTAAAAGAGATGAGCGCGCTCGATGCTGCTTTCCGACAGGCCTATGTCCTCAGCGACGACTTTTACGGGACGCCGCCGGGTGAAGAGCTTTACTGCTTCCGCTACTTGTATCTGCCGAGTCTGGCAGTTGGACGGTTGATCGAGACGCCGGACGAGATCGTGGGGCTGATCAACGGCTATGTCGCGAGCAACACACTCACGGCGACGACGGCGCTGGCGACCGGATACGACTTTTTCACCGACTGCGCCGAGGCGATCAGCACCACCTTCGTCGGGCAGGGCCTCGCCACGACTGCCCTCATCTCCGAGACCTGGGAGGGGAACGAGTTGAAGGATGAATGGACAGACAAGTCGCCTGTCCCCGACCTGGCCGCGGTCAATGCCCACTTTGAGCACTGGCGAGCCTTGGAAGACAAAGGGACTCCTTTCCCCAACACGGAGATCACCGATACTACCGGTAATCTCTCTGGCACCCTGGGCTTTTCGGTAGGCTGTCATGGAGGGCTGAATGTGCCCGATGGCATCGTGACCGACGCGGTCACCAGTCCCGACTTTCCACAGGCGTTGGCGAGAAAGGGCGCTTACTGGGTGGGCAACACCGGCTACGGCTACGGCATGGACGACGCCATCGAGGCTTCGGAATCGTTGATGCTCGAGTTCGCCCGCGAGTTGGGCCAGCCGCCGCGTCCGGTAGCGGCTGGGCAGGCGTTTGTGCGGGCCAAACATAACTATCTCAGCAGTCTGTCCAGCGGCGGTCTGACCGTCTTTCACGAAAAGGCGCTGATCGAGTCGACGTTCTACGGCTTGCCGATGTACCACGTGCACGTGCCGTCGGATACGAAAGAGTCGGAAGCGGCCACGTATACCTGGGGCGAATGGGAAGCGGCCGGCGGGGGCGAGAACTTGCAAAGCATCACCGTCACCGCCCATCTCTCAACGACCCTCAACAATGCCGACTGCGGCGACTTTTTCGACATTGGCGGCGAGGTGCAGGGCCGGCCGGGGCGTCCGGTGCAGCCGCGCACTTCCGGGGCGTTCAGTTCGACGCAGGTTCCGCACGGTGCGATACTGGTGGGAGGAGAGTTCACGGACACGACGGGCTTTGACCCTTGCGTGACCTACTTCCAGACGCCCACGCAGCGGCTCGAAATGGTATCTAAACCCGAGTTTGACGCGCCCGGTTGGTTCCCGGTCGAACCCTTTGCGGTCAACCGCTTTGGCGACGAATACCGGCTAGTGATCGTAGGGGGTCAGTTCAACGGCGATGGGAATACCGAGCGGCTCTACTCCGAGTTGGAATTCGTGGTCTTTAGCTCCGATAGCGGCGACTATATCCCGCCGGCCATCTGGGAGATCAGAGTCGAGCGAGTGGGCGACGCGTGGGAGTTTGAGGTCTTGGTCACGGACGACCTCGACGGTACCGGCGTCTACACCGTGGCAGTGACTTATGAGGGCGACTCGTGGCATACGCTCTGGCTGGAGGACCGGGACAATGATGATCACTGGACGGGTACACTGAACGATGATGAGGATGAGCAGGTCTTTTTCGTCCAGGCGGCGGACAAAGCAGGGAACGTCACGCTGGCGACGAATGGTGGAAATTTATTCATGCTGTCTGCTCAAACTGTCCAGGTAGGAGGAGTCACCGAGTGGCCTTTGTGGAAAGCGGCGCAAGTGGAGAATACCGGTAGGCCCTTCCTGCCGGTGGTGCTCAGGGAGGACTGACGGGCACAACGAATTTAGGTATCTTCTCAATAGAGTGGGGCAAGCCCTCGGTCATAAGCCTGTCATTCTGAACCGGAGCGCAGCGGAGGTGAAGAATCTCGCCTTGGATAGGCGGTTTGTGTACTGTAACGTGAGATTCTTCGCTTCACTGCGTTCCGCTCAGAATGACACTGGAATGATTATTTGGTTGCCCCACAATATTGAGATGATACGAATTTAGAATGGAACGAATAGGGTGTTGTTCATTACCCGACACCGCTCACCCTCCCGTAGGTTGGGCAACGATTTTCGAACCTGCGGGAGGGTCAATGTCCAAAATGTCGGGTAGTGAAATGGTGTTGGAGTGGTAGAGGCCCCTTTTATCAATCACATAATTTGAGGAGGATATAATATGAGAGCGAAAGTGGTAGTTGACCCCGAGACCATGGAATGGTCACCGGGTCCGGATGAATTGCCCCCCGGCGCGATGCTCAAGGTGCTCAGCGCCGACGAGGAAACCGGCGCGCTGGCGGCCCTGGTAAAGTTCCCTGCTGGTTACACAGAGCCCAAACATGGACACCCTTGCGGTCATGACATCTACGTCGTAGAGGGCAAACTGATTGACGCCGAGACTGGACAGGAGACGGGCAAGGGCATGTTCTTCTACGCCCCGGCGGGAGACATCCATGGCCCCTTCCGGGTGCCCGAGGATGAGGATTGCGTCTTCCTCGTAGTCACCGATGGGCCGCTCTTCCCGCTGGTAAAACCGGAGTAGAACGCAGATGCCAGGACATTAACGGATCAAGAATCCCCCCACGACGGGGGGTTCAGATTACCCTTCCGCAGGTTCGACGTGCTTTTTCTGTAATCTGGGGTTGTAACCTGATGGGCCTCTCCCCGCTGACCTGACATTCAGATGGCAGGTCTGCCGATCCCCAAGCATCGAAACCTGCGGGAGGGTTTTTGTATTCTTATCTTGACAAGGAGAAACAGCATGGCAACAAAATTGATCATGCCCAAACTGGGCATGGCGATGAGCAACGGCAAGGTCGTCAAGTGGCTCAAGGACGACGGTGCAGAGGTCAAAAAAGATGAACCGGTCGTCGTCGTGATGAGCAAAAAGATCACCTACGAAGTGGTAGCGCCGGCCGGTGGTATCGTGCGCCACATCTCTCAGGCCAAGGATACTTGCAACATTGGCCAAATCATCGGGTTTATCACTGCGCCCGGCGAGGAAGTGCCCAAAGTAGAGACCGTCGCCCCGGCCGAGGCTCCTATCATAGCCAAAGCCCCGCCGCCCGCCGCCCCGGCTGAAAGCCAAGTTCCCAGGGAAGAGAAACGCTTTCCCTCCTCGCCTGCGGCTCGCCGGTTGGCGAAAGAACTGGGCGTGGATATTTCCAGAGTCATACCCGCTGGCAGCCGCGTTACAGAGAAGGACGTACAGACCTACCACGAGGAGCAGTCACGTATCGTGGCCTCCCCGCTGGCCCGTCGTATGGCAGAGCAAGAGGGGCTGGATCTGGCGCAGATCCAGGGCACAGGGCCGAACGGTCGCATCACCGAAGAAGATGTGCTGCGTGTGCTCGAGGGAAAAGAGAAGCCAGCTGCGCCTCCGCTCAAGAGCATCCCTTTCATCGGCATGCGCCAGGCCATCGCCGAGCAGATGGTCCATAGCCTGCAAACGATGGCCCAGATTACGCTCATGACCACAGTGGACGTGACCGAACTCAAGTCCACCCGCGAGGCGCTGCGCGCGCGTTGGGAGCACAGGATCTCTTACACGGACCTGCTGGTCAAGGCCGTGACGGTGGCGCTGGGCGATCACCCGCTGCTCGGAGCCAGGCTCGAGGGCGAAGAGATCGTGATGCCGGACGAGATCAACATTGGAATAGCGGTGGCGTTGGACGATGGCCTCATCGTGCCCGTGGTTCGCTGCGCCGACCGGATGACCGTCCTCGAAATCGGCGCCAAGATCAAAGACCTGGCGCAACGGGCCCGCGAGAACGCCCTCAACGTGGACGAGGTCACCGGCGCAGTGTTCACCGTCACGAACCTGGGGACGTATGGGGTAGACGGGTTCACGCCCATTATCAACCCGCCGGAGGTGGCTATCCTGGGCGTGGGGCGCATCACCGAGGAACTGGCTTTGGTCAACGGTCAGGTCGTGCCGCGCTCCAAGATGGTGCTCAGCCTGACTATTGACCACCGCATCGTGGATGGAGCGCCCGGCGCGGCCTTTTTGCAGACGCTGGCGCAACTGTTGGAACATCCAGCGCTGATCTTTGCCGGGGGGGGAAAATAGATATGACTGAGATACTACAAGATCTGGTCGTGATCGGCGGCGGCTCTGGCGGATTCGCCGCGGCGATGCGCGCCGCGCAGTTGGGCGGCAAGGTGACAGTCGTCGAGGAGGCCCACTACGGCGGCTACTGTATGCACAAGGCGTGCATCCCCTCCAAATTCCTCATGACGGCCGCTCGGCTGATGAGACGCATCCGCAAAGCCGGACGCTTTGGCATCCAGGTGCCAGAGCCAGGGCTGGACATGGATACGCTCCACAATCGCAAAGATCTGATCATCGAAGGGCTAGAGATGGGCACGGAGCAGTTGCTCGCCGACTATGGCGTCACGCTGATCAAGGGGCGAGGCAAACTCGTCGCTCAGGACACCGTGGAGGTCAACGGTGAGCAGATCAAAGCACGTAATATCCTCGTCGCCACCGGCTCCGTCCCCGCTCAACTGCCTATTGAGGGCGTGGATTTGCCCGGCGTGATCGGCACGGAGGAGGCCATCGAATTACGCGAGATTCCACCGCGTATCGCCATCCTGGGCAGCAAGCCCTGGCACCTGGAACTGGCGCAGTACCTTGACGCCATGGGCAGCCAGGTCACATTGATCGAGAGCGGCCCGCAGTTGCTCCCCGAGGCCGACCGCGAGATCTCTCAGCGATTGGGCAAACTGCTCCACGACGCCGGTATCGCCATCAAGAGGGGCACCCCGGTGGAGGCGATCCGTCAGGGTGAAGACGGCTCGTTGGCCGTCGTGCTGGCCGGGGGCAAAGTAGGGGCGCGATCACTGCGCCCGTACGACAAAGTTCTGGCCGCGCGCCGCCTGCCCAACACGACCGGGTTGGGCCTGCGCCAACTAGGCGTCGAGATGGAGCGTGGCGCTATATTGGTCAACGAACACATGGAGACCAGCGTGGATCACATCTATGCCCTCGGCGATGCCACCGCCGGGCCGATGTGGTCGCACAAGGCGAACGCCGAGGGGGTCATCGCCGGCGAGAACGCGATGGGGCAAAGCAGCCGGATAAACTATGAGATTTTGCCCCGCTGCCTCTACACCTGGCCCGAGGTCGCCTGGGTGGGCTTGACCGAGGAGCAGGCCGAGGCCCAGGGTATTGAGGTAGAGATCGGCAAGGTTCCCACGGCCATCAATCCCTACGCCATGATCCTAGACGAGACTGCCGGCACGATCAAGATCATTGCCTGCAAAAAGTACGCCAAGATCGTCGGCGCGCATATCCTGGCTCCCGGCGCGGTGGGCCTGATCAACGTCGTCGCCGTGGCGATGCTATCTGAAGCCACCGCCGGCGAGTTGATGCGCTTCATCCCCATGCACCCCTCCATCGGCGAGGCCATGGTGGACGCGGCGATGGACGTGGAGAAGCGGTCGTTGCACCTGCCCCAGTGGTAGGAGGGGCTTGGTGGAATGGCTTACACGTCCGTCGGCTCTACGTGTATGAAAGCCATATCTACTGCTGACAATGCCTCGACCCGTGCTTGCACCTGGTCGGCGATGGCGTGGGCCTGGTGGAGCGTCATCTCGCCGTCCACGTCAATGTGCATGTCCACCCGCAACTGCGGCCCGACATAGTCGGCGATGACTTGGTGGACGCCGAGGATACCTGGCACAGACGACGCAGTGGTGACAATCTGGGCTACGATCTCCGGCGATGCGCCGCGGCCGGTGAGGTAGCCCAGATTCTCGCGCAGAATTTCCCCGGCGGCGCGGAATATCCACAGCGAGACTACTATCCCGGCCGCCGGGTCGAACAGCGGGTGGATGAGACGCGAGCCCAGCACCCCCATCAACGCTGCCGCAGAGGTCAGGACATCGGCCAGATTATCGCGGGCACTGGCGCGGATGGCGGGACTGTGCGCCATCCGCGCAATGCGTCCGACCAGGAAATACATCGCGACCTTGAGCAGCGCACTGCCCACCAGCACGGCCGCAGGCCAGCCAGGTTCAATCGCCGCCGCGCCGGAGAGAAAGCGCAGCACCCCCTCACGCAGCGCCGTGAAACCCGCCGCGCCCATCGCTATGGCGATGAGCAGGCTCACCAGCGGTTCAAAGCGGCTGTGTCCCTGCGGATGACTCTCGTCGGCCGGCTGCTGCGCCAGGTACAACCCGGCCGCCATTAGCAGGCTGTACAATGTATCCGAGAACGAGTTGGCGGCATCGGCAAGTACCGCGCTACTGCCCGACAGATGCGCTACCGCCCCCTTGGTCGTGACCAGGAAAGCGTTGCCCACGATGGCGACCAGGATCGCCTGCCGGTAGAGGCGTTGCCGGCGGGGATCAGGGAACTCGCGCCGCACACTTTGGAGAGACATTTTAACTTTCACAACGTAGCAAGCCATTTACCACCCGCCCCACCTCCAGCACACTCCCCACCACGAAATCCGCGTTTTCATTGGGCTTTGCGTCCACCAGCACCGTCGTCATCCTCAGAGCCTTGGCCGGCCGTAGGTTGCGTGCCGTGTCCTCGATCATGATGCACTCGGCCCCCTGGGCGCCCAACAGCGCCAACGTGCGCTCGTAGGCATCATGGTAGGGCTTGTTGCGCAGGCCCGCCTCCTCGATGCCGATCACCCGCTCAAAATGACCGGCCACTCCCAGCGCCTGCAGCACCCGCCAGCCGTACTCTGAGGTAGAGTTGGTGTAGACCGCCTTGCGCAGCGGGATGGAGGCCAGCATCGCATCCAGCGCCGGGTTCGGCCCCAGGTATTCTTCCACCGGGATGTCGTGCACGAAGGCGAGATAATCGTGCACGTCCACGTCTTGCTCGGCGATCAGGCCGCCCATCGTGGTGCCGTAACGCTGGTAATAGTCGCGCCGGAGAGCGACCGCCGCCTCCCACGCCAGCCCCAGGTGATTGCACAGCCAGGTCTGGATGCGGCGGCCCACCTCCTGCATCAGCCCGCTGTCGCGGGGGTAGAGCGTGTCGTCCAGGTCAAAGATGATGAATTTGAGTGTCATCTCTCGCTTGACTTTGCGATTATTTGGACTATAATAAGAGTGAACAAAAACGGGCGCATGACGTACCGTTTCCCTCGGGCGAAAAAGTGGCGGTTTCCCCGCCGCGAGCCGGGTGGTTCAATGCCTCCAAAGGCCATATCCCGGATAGCCCGAGGCGTTTTATTTCTCACACACATCACTCCTCGTACCACCACACCTTGATTTTATCGTCCAGACCTCTCAGGTAGTCCACTTCATTTTCAACCTTGCCCTCCACCACAGCGCCGGCCACCATATCTGCAAGTTGCAAGCCGTCCTCTCGGTGTGCCGGTCGCCCTCGTGCTTTCTTGATCCGCTGCTGTGTTCCTCTGGTTTTCAATGCACCGGAAACGGCCACACGAATGGTTTGTGTCAGCCTGGTCGTGGTCGCGTGAGCGTCAATCAGCAAGGAAATACCCTGGGTTGCTTCCAGAGGGATCCGTCTGGCAAGATCAGTGACAAACTCGTGGAACAAGTCATATTGATTGCGCCGTCTGAATTTCACAGAGAGATCCCTCTTGTCCACCACCAACACCCAGGCCTGAAAATCTATGCCGCACAACGTGGCAAAGTAAGCAGCCCGCTCACTTTTCGGGATGCGAGCATAATGGTGCTCATAATCTTGGGGCAATCCTCGGCGGGCACGCAGGTTGGCAATTGCACGGCGAAAACCTATGTAATCCGGGATGGCTGCAAAGGCAAAAACCAGATGACGGGTAGAACCACGATCAAATTTAAAGCCCGAATCTCCGGCCCAATCGAGAAAGAGGTACGAGAGCGACAATGAGTTAACTCCAAATTCTGCACAATTGTGTGGCAGGGCAAAGTTTACCCGACGACCGAGAAG
>CAYQTW010000048.1:0-12637 GCA_964420485.1 uncultured Anaerolineales bacterium | reverse complement strand
CCGCAAGGGTGCGCCGGGGGGCGACCGCGAGGGTGCGCCGGGGGGCGACCGCGAGGGTGCGCCGGGGGGCGACCGCGAGGGTCGCCCCTACACGGTCAGTTACCTCTACCAGGTGGAGGATACCCCGCCCACCAGTACGCTGCCTATTTACCGGCTCATCATGACGCGGGAGAACTGGGACGAACTGACCACCCGCGACCTCTACTCCAATGTCCTGCTGGACGCGACCTTTGTCTACTCGCGGGAGGTGTTCTACAACGTCGGCGTGCGCTATCACGGCGAGAGTTCCCGTCCCTATTGGCCCCGTCCTTACAGAATAAAGTTCTGCGACGAGCACGAGTTCCAAGACCGTGAGCGGGTCAACTTGGTGAGCGATAATCTGGGACGCGAGGCGTTGGCCCACGACCTCTTTCAGCGCGTCGGGCTGCCGGCCCCAGATACCCACTTTGTGACGCTCTACATCAACGAGAACTGGCAGAGTGACTACCTGGACGTCGAGCAAGTGGACAATGATTTTCTGGAGGCCCACTTCCCGGACGACGACGATGGCAATCTCTATCGCGGCTGCGACGCGGCAGACCTCAAGTATCGCGGCTCCGACCCCGACAGTTACCGCTCCTACTACATCAAGAAAAACAACGAGGACGCCGACGACTACTCTGACATCATCGCTCTCACCGCCGCGCTGACGAACAGTCCCGACGAGACCTTTCGCGCCAAGGCGGAAGCGGTGGCCGATATGCGCCAGTGGCTGCGCTGGTTCGCGGTGCAGGCGGTGCTGGATAATCACGAAGGGGCGCTGTGGCTCGGGCCGGGCGACGACTATTTTCTCTACCATCGCCCCTCCGATGACCGCTTCGTCCTCATCTCCTGGGACCACGATTACACTTTTGCCTACGCCGACCACCCGATCTGGGAGCCCAACTGGTTGGGCCCGGAAATCGTGCGGCGTATCCTGAACTATCCCGACTTTACCCGCTGGTACTATCAGGACATTGCCAGTATCGCGGCGAACGAGTTCTCGGTGGCGGAAATGTACCCGCGCATTGACGCTCTGCCCAGCGTGGTGAGCAGCGGAGACAAGGAGGAACTCGAGCAGTACGTCTCCGCCCGCATCCCGGCCTTGAACAGCCAAATACCCGACACGACCCTCTCCATCAGCACCAACGGCGGGGCGGACATTGTCACGACGCAGCCGGAAGTGACGTTGGAAGGAGACTGCTCTCCCCTGCGCGACGTCCACGTCAACGGCAGCCCGGCGCGGGTGCAGTATCCAACGGCGACGACCTGGCGCTATACGAGCACGCTTCCGACGCGAGACAACGTCTTTGTCGTCAGCGATGGGCTGGACAGCCGCACGATCACCGTCTACTTGGATTTCTTTCACGGCGGCACGCTGACGGAAGACATCACGCTCCTCACCAGCGACTATCCGTATGCCATCACAGAAAACATCGTCGTTCCGGCTGGCATCACGCTGACAATCGAGCCGGGCGCGACGCTCCAGTTCAAGAATGATCGTTGGCTGTGGGTGGAGGAAGGGGGACGGTTGCTGGCAGAGGGCACTGCTGCGCAACCTATCACCTTTACGGGGCAGGATGGCGATTACTGGGGCGGTATCCTGCTCGAGCGCACCCAGGAGGATAACCGCATCAGACACGCGGTGATTGAGTACACCCGCGAGGTGATCAGTTGTCCCCGCACCCACGGCGTCTCGGCTTACGGCGCGCAGGTGACCATCGCCGACAGTGTGATCCGCCACACCGACTTTAGTGACGCTGTCCAGACTTATCCCTGGGGGGGATATGACCCGACAATCTACCTGCTGCGCAACGAGATTTATGACATCCAGAGAGATGCTGTGCATGTCACCGGTGGATACGCCTTCATCCAGGGCAACCACATCCACGACGTCCGGCTCGGCGATTACGAATTCGAAGGCATTGAGGTCAGTCACATGACCACGCCCGCGCTACTGCTCGACAATCACATCCACGACGTCTCCGACGACTGTATGGACCTGAACCACTCGTCGGCCATTATTGAGCGCAACGAGTTGCACGACTGCGGCGACAAGGGCATCTCTATCGGGCATCCCTCATCCACGACGCTGGTGAACAATCTGATCTATACCTGTCTGGGCAAGGATGAGGACCCCTACAGTGGCACGGGCATTGTGGTCAAGGATGGTGCGGTCTCGCGTATCGTGAACAACACGGTATCCGACAGCAGGCACGGCGTCTACTTGTACGAAGGACACGCGGGCGAGGGCGGCGGTTTTGCCACGCTGGTCAACTGCATCGTGTGGGGCAACGAGGCGGCGCTGGAACTGGACGCGCTTTCCACTCTCACCGTCACTCACTCTGACATCGAGGGCGGCTGGCCCGGCGAGGGAAACATCGAGACCGACCCGCTATTCCGCGACTCTGAAAATGACATCTACCGGTTGCTGGAAGATTCGCCGTGCGTGGACACGGGCACGGCAGAGGGTGCGCCGGCTGAGGACATCCGGGGTATCTACCGGCCCCACGGCGAGGGGTACGACCGGGGGGCACACGAGTTTTTCGAGTACTTTTTCTTTTACGTGCCGTTGGCCTTGCGGTTGTATTGATTTATGCTTAGCCTGCCTCCAGCACCCACTCCCGCACCAATGCCAGCGTAGCGTCGGCGGCCCACTCGCGCACGCGGGCGCGGTCGCCGTTGAAACTGAACCGGCGGCAGGTTTCTCGCCCGCGCAAGTTCACCGCCACGTGGACCACGCCGTAGGGCCGCCGTGAGGTGCTGTCCTTGGGGACAGTGATCGCTCCCACACCCACGCCGATGTCGGCGCCGACATGACGTTGTGCTGCCAAAGCCATCGTCAGCGCGGTCTCCTTACCCGCCAGGCTGCCTCCCCTGGATTTCCCCAGCGAAGCCAATTCCACGCCAACCACTGCGCTGCGGCGGAACCAACATTCACTGCCTGCTGACTTGGTCAGCCGGGCCGCCACCAGCCCGCCGGTGCCCAGTTCCAACGTGGAGATGGTCAGCCCGCGCTCGACCAGCAGGTCGGCCACCACCTGCGGCAGGTCTCGCCCGTCCTCGCTGATGATGTACTGTCCTAATTCAACTCGCAGTGCTGCCAGGTCCGCCGCCAGCAGCGCCTCTGTCTCCTGCGGCGTGTTGCCCGTGGCGACGACCTCGACGGTGATGGTGCCCCGGCGAGGGAGAAGCCCCAGGAGCGGGTTACGGCCCCGCGCCAACAGGGGCCGGATGCGCTCGTTGATCTCTGACTCTGGCAGGCCATAGACCTTGAGGGCTGCCCGCCGGACGTGGCGCCCGGCTTCCACCAACTCTTGCAAACGAGGCAGGATAAAAGCATCCAGCATGCCTTCCATCTCGTTAGGAACGCCGGGAGTGACAAAGATATGTTTCCCGCCCACCGGCAGGTAGAACCCGGCGGCAGTGCCCCGGTCGTTCTGGATGATCGTGCTTCCGGCGGGCACCTGGGCCTGGCTGCGGTTGCTCTCCGGCATCGTGCGCCCCCGGCGGGCGAACCGCTCCCGAACGCGAGCCAACGCCTCTGCGTCCTCTACCAATTCCAGGCCAAAATGGGCAGCGATGGTCTGGCGGGTCAGGTCATCCTCAGTGGGCCCCAGCCCGCCGGTGACTAGAACGACATCGGCCGCGTCCAGCGCGATACGCAGCGCAGGCTGGATGGCCTCCCGGTCATCGCCTACGGTCAGGTGCAGGACGACGTCGGCAGGCAGGAGCGCCAGTCGCCGCGAGATGGCCTGGGAGTTGGTGTCCAGCCGGTAGCCGCAGGCCAGTTCGTCTCCGATGGCGAGAATGGCTGCTTTCATCAGATATTATCCTGGTTTGATCGTGGGATCAAGGTACGAAAGAGCAGATAGAGCCCGCCCAGGATCAGGGCTACCGGCCAGAGGTAGTTGAGGATTGCCGTGGCAGCAGCCGTGATCAGCAGGCCCATCAGCAGGGTTTGATTCATTGTTCATCTTCCCCCCAGCACGTCCGACACCATCTGAAACAGGTCGTGGCACAAGGAATATCCCAATTGCGTCCCGGACGCCATCATAGTCATACACAACGGGAGTAGACCCACGGCTATGCCACTCCAGCCAACGATGACGGCTGTCCGGGCCATCTTTTCGCTGCCCCATCCTCCGGCCCGGGCTTGGCGGAGCGCCTTGTATGCCAGACCGAGGCCCACGATTGCGCCCACGACAGGCACGAAAAACGACCCCGCGACAGTGACGATGATGCTGGTGACGGCTGGATCTCTTTTCACGCGCCTGGTGCGCTTGACCGGCTCTGCCCAACTCACCAGCGCCTGGCCACAATTGTTGCAGTAGCGGTCACCTCGTTCGTTCTCGAACCCACAATGCGGGCACGTCACTAACTTGGGTCCCGCCTCAGGCAGTGTCAAAACAGTCCCGCAATAAGCACACCGGTGCTGGCGTGGCGTGACCTCGACAAAATCAGTGCTCCCGCAATTGGGACATTCCCAATAGTTCACAGCGCTCATTTCACGTTCTCCTCACCAGCAACACCTTCTGTTTCGGACGCGCTCCTGGGGCGACGCAGCAACTGTTTGTACCGTTGGCGCAACTGGCGGGGCGACAGTTTTTTACCGCTCTCAAAATAGACCACGGCCACCTGGCCTATCGCCAACGTGCCCAGTCCGGTCACGCTGGCCCCAATCAGCCAGCCCGGCCCGGGGACGAGTTTGCCCAATTCGGCGGCCAGGTAGCGCAGCGCGACGCCGCCCGCGATGGTCGTCAGCAACTCGCGGGCGTGACGCGCGCTCAATGATTCGCCGTACAAGGCCGCGATGCGCAGTACCAGCCGCACCTGTGCGGCCAGGAGCAGGGGAATGTCGAGCCCGGGAATTGGTTCGGCAGCGATAGCCGCGTTGAGCGTGGCCGCGCCGCGAATGAGCCGGCCGGCAAGTTGGTGGCGGTAGGCGGGCAGAGCGCGCCCCAACGCGACCGCCATCCAGGGGTGCGCCTCCACGATTGCCGGGAGGAGCCGTTCGGCCACTCCGGCACCGGTCCTGGCCGAGATGGGGACCACCGTCGCCCTCAGTTTTTGCTCGGCGTCATCCAGCGCGTCGGTCAGGTCACGCTTGATCAGGTCAATCTTGTTCAGCGCGACGACTAGGGGCACCTGGGCTCCCCGCAGCGACTCGTAGAGGTCGTAATCCGATTGGCGCAGGCCTGCCGATCCATCCAGCACCAACACCACCAGGTCTGCTTGCTCGGCCGCGGATCGGGCAACCGCTGCCCGGTCCACGCCACCCACCTCGCCAAAGCCGGGCGTGTCCACCAGGGTAAAGGGGCCAAACTCTTCTGTCACGAGCCCCTTGGTGGTGCCGGGCACAGCCTTGACGGCTGAGACTTTGCGCCCCTCAAGCAGGTTAAAGAGCGTGGACTTGCCCGAGTTGACCGGCCCGACGATAGCCAGCCGAGCGTGCGCCTCCTCTTCCACCTGGAACGAGAGTTTGTCCCAATCTAGCGCCTGGAACAGTCTGCGAGCGTCGGTCAACCGGGTTGGGAGTGATGGCATCTTGAGAGTCGCCTCCTTTGTGACTTGGTCAAGTCTAGCACAGATGGCCCGATATGGCAACCGGAAGGCCCTGACGCAAACATCACTTGCGCTCCGAGCAGAACCGGGGATAATAACGTATGCTCGTATTTGTTTACCGGGGGTTGAGGCAGCGGATGGAAAGCGGATAAACGGATATGAAGGGAACCACCTATCCGCTGCACCAAGATCACATAGCAAATCAAGGAGAGAAATGGCTAAAATCAGCAAATCAGAAAGAGTGCCCAAAAAAATAAAATCCAGGTTCGACGAGATCGTAGCCCTCACAGATTCATTCTGTAAAGAACATCTGGACGAGGAATACGCCCGGTTGGCTCGCCAGGCAACTGCTGCCCTGTGCCGTAAGCGTCCGTCGCCTCTGGAGAGAGGGAGCGTGGATGTATGGGCATGCGGCATCGTGTATGCCTTGGGAACCGTCAATTTCCTTTTCGACAAGAGCCAAGACCCATACATGAGCGCAGGCGAACTATGTGAGGGGTTCGGTGTCAAGAAACGCACAGGCGCGGCTAAAGCGAAAATAGTACGTGACACCCTGAGTATGTTCCAGATGGACCCCAATTGGTACAGGCCGAGCCAAATGGACGATAATATTATGGCCTGGATGATTATGGTAAACGGCTTGATCGTTGACGCACGCTCGCTGCCGCGTGAGATACAGGAGATAGCCTACGAGAAAGGGCTGATTCCATACATACCGGCCGACCAGGGAGACTAACGCGAGAACAAGCAGCAACTCGCCCAATCACCCAGTCACCCAGCCCGCCCCTTGAACTGGCTCATGTACAAATTGTGATAAAAGCCGCGTTGCGCCAGCAATTCCTCGTGGTTGCCGCGCTCAATGATGCGACCGTCATTGATGACGAGAATCTTGTCGGCGTTGCGGATGGTGCTGAGCCGGTGGGCGATGACGAAACTGGTGCGCCCTTCCATCAAGCGCAGCAGGGCCTCCTGGATGTGCACCTCGGTGCGGGTGTCCACGCTGCTCGTGGCCTCGTCCAGGATGAGGATGCCCGGATCGGCTAGGACAGCGCGGGCGATGGCGAGCAACTGCCGCTGTCCCTGGCTCAAGTTACTCCCGCGCTCCGAGAGTTTGGTGTCGTATCCCTGGGGCAGGCGGCGGATGAACTGGTCGGCGTTCGCCAGTTTGGCCGCCGCGATACACTCTTCGTCGGTGGCATCCAGACGGCCATAGCGGATGTTCTCCATCACCGACTCGGAGAAGAGAAAGGTATCTTGCAGCACGATGCCCAGTTGGCGGCGCAGACTCGCCTTTTGCAAAGCGCGAATGTCCCGCCCATCAATGCGGATCGCGCCGTCGTCAATGTCGTAAAAGCGCGTCATCAAGTTGACCATGGTCGTCTTGCCCGCGCCCGTCGGCCCGACGAGGGCGATGGTCTGGCCCGGCCTGGCGGTCAGGCTCATGTCCTTGATCACGGGCACGCCGGGCACGTAGGCAAAATCCACGTGATCAAAGACGACCTCACCAGCGACAGTCTCGAGCGCGACGGCGCCGGCTGCGTCGGTGAGTTCCGGCTGCGTGTCAATGATCTCAAAGATGCGCTCGGCGCCGGCCAACGCGGACTGGATCTGGTTGTAGAGGTCTCCCAACTGGCGCAACGGCGCGGCGAAACGGCGCGAGTAGCCGATAAAGGTGGCAATAATGCCGACACTGGCCGATCCCTGGAGCGTCATCCAGCCCCCCAGCCCGGCGACGATGGCGATGTTGACGTTGCTCAAGATCCCCATCAGCGGCGGCACCATCATGGCGTAGGTTTGCGCCTGGATACCGGCAGCACGCACACTCTCGTTGGCCTGGTCAAAAGCATTCAGGGCGCTGGCTTCTTGCCCAAAGGCCAGGATGACCCGCTGTCCGCTGAACATTTCCTCCAACTGGCCGTTCAACTGGCCGATCCGCATCTGAAAACCACGATAGCCTCTGCGGGTGCGTTTCCCCACAAAACCGACCAGCCCGATCATCAATGGAAAAACAATCATCGAGGCCAGAGCCAGCCAGAAATTGAGCGCGAACATCATGACCAGGATCCCTACCAGGGTGAGCAGGCCGGTGAACAGTTGGGTCACGCTCTGGGAGAGCACGCGGCTGATGTTGTCCATGTCGTTGGTGAGACGGCTCATCAACTCGCCGTGGGGATGCCGGTCAAAGAAACTGAGCGAGAGAGTCTGCAAGTGCTCGAAGAGATCGCGGCGCAGCGTGCGCATCGCTCTCTGGGCCGCCGTTGCCATAATCACGTTCTGGCCGATTTGGGCCAACCAGGAGGCCAGATAGGCGCCCAACATCAGCAAGGTGATGCGCAGAAGGCCGCTCACGTTTCCGGCGGCGATGAACCCATCAATGGCCCGGCCCATGAGAAAAGGCCCCATCAAGCCCAGCAACGTGCTCACCGTCGCTAGAAGCAACACTCCCACGAGCGCCCACTTGTAGGGTCTCAGGTAGACGAGCAGCCGGCACAGGGCGCCGCGCGCGTCGCGGGCCTTTTCGATTTTCGAGCCTCCTCTCATCGGGCCATGTCCGGTCATCCCACCCTGTGGGCGGGGGGTTGGTTTGTTGGTTGGTTTAGCCATTGTCTGGTACTCCATTCCCCAGTTGCGATGCGTAGATTTCCTGATAGATGGGACTGGATGCCATCAACTCTGCGTGTGTTCCCGTGGCGGCAATCTGTCCCCGGTCCAGCACGATGATCTTGTCGGCGTCGAGCACTGTGCTGATACGCTGCGCGATGACAAAACTAGTGCGGTCGGCCATCAACTCTTCCAGCGCAGCCTGGATTTTGGCCTCCGTCTCCACATCCACGGCGCTGGTGCTGTCATCCAGGATGAGAACGCGCGGCTGAACCAGCAGCGCGCGGGCGATGGCGATGCGCTGCTTTTGGCCACCAGAGAGGTTCACCCCCCGCTGGCCCACCTCCGTGTCGTAGCCGTCGGGGAGGGACGTGATAAAGTCGTGGGCCTGGGCCGCCTGGGCCGCAGCGACGACCTCCTCGTCGCTGGCATCGGGCCGCCCGTAGCGGATGTTGTCGCGGATGGGGCCGCTGAATAGCACCGCCTCTTGCAGCGCCAGCCCCACGTGGGCGCGCAGTGCGTCCAGCGGGATGTCGCGCACGTCAACGCCGTCCAGCGTCACCCGGCCGGCTGTCACGTCGTAAAAGCGGGGGATCAGGTGAACGAGGCTGGATTTGCCCGAGCCGGTAGTGCCCAGGATCGCCACCGTCTGGCCCGGCTCGGCCACCAGGTTGACGTTCTGGAGAACCGGCTCATCAGACGTAGTAGCGACTTTAGTCGCTCTTGCACCATCGGAACGACTAAAGTCGTTACTACTGTTGTAACTAAAAGTGACATCTTCAAAAGCCACGCGGCCTTTTACGCCAGTCAAAGCCCGCGCGCCCGGGCGATCTTGCACCTCGGCGACGCTGTCCAATATCTCCCATATACGCTCGGCCGAGGCGTCGGCGGCGGAGACTGGCCCTATCATCATCCCCAGTATGAGCAGTGGGAACACTGCGGTGAGCAGGTAATTGGTAAAGGCTATCAATTCACCCGTGGTGAGGTCACCAACGATAACCAGATTCCCGCCAAACCATACGGCGCCCACCAATCCCAGGTTGAGGACGAGCATCACCGTGGGGATCAATATCGCCAAGAGTTGCATCACCTTGATGTTCTGGGCCATCAGAGCGGTGTTGGCCTGGTCGAAGCGAACATTCTCGTACTCGACACGCACGAACGCCTTGACCACACGCACGCCGGCCAGGTTCTCTTGCAAGACCTGGTTCAACTTGTCCAACTTTTTCTGTATCGCCAAAAAGAGCGGCCGCGCCCTGGTGGCAAAGAGCCAGACGAGTCCCAGGAGCACCGGTACCAGGACCAACATCAGCGACGCCAACTGCGGGCTGGTCAGGAGCAACATGGCCACGCTACCCACCATCCACAGAGGCGCGCGGATGAGCATGCGCAAGGATATCAACACGATCATTTGCACCTGGTTCACGTCGCTGGTCGTGCGCACCAGCAGTTGGCCTGTCTGGATGCGATCCAGGTTGCCAAAGGAAAAGGTCTGCACCTTTCTGACGATGGCGCTGCGCAGGTCGGCGCCCATGCCCTGTCCCACCCGCACCGCCAGCACCGTGTTGCCGATGGAGAACAGGGCGCTGAGGATAGAGGCGCCGATCATGATCAGAGACGTGGTCAGGATCACGCTCATATCGCCCATGGCGATACCATCATCAATGACCCGCTGGGTCAAGCGCGGAATGGACAGGTCAGCCGCCACCACGCCGACAAACAGCACTATGGCCAGGATACTCTGCCGCTGGTAGGGTTTGAGAAAATGCATCATACGTCGCAGTGATTTCATACTTGGCTCCTTAATCAAGATTAGAAACCAGGCTTTTTAGAAAAAGCCTGGTTTCTGAATGTGACACCAGTTTAACCGATCAGTCCCTACAAGTTCTCCAAGTCATTCAAGTCTTTGTGTCTACCACTCGCTTTCTTGTTCTCCTTCAAATGTTCCAGGCTAATCACATTGACTTTTATCCCATCAAGTTCATCTATCACCCGTTCCTCGTAACACTCTTCAAATCTCACCCCCGAAAGTGTCGTCAGTATGTCTATGCGCATGGGCGGCACACCCATCTGGATGATCTTGCCCTCTTGCATAAACAGATCTGCCGATAGCTCAGGTACACCAAAGCCAAATTCCTCGAGCACGGTGACCATGTTCTTTGCATTTTGGGGATGCATTGCTATCCACACATCTATATCGCCCGTTGATCTCGGATAGCCGTGATACCCAACTGCGTAACCGCCAATGAGCAAGTATTCAATTTGATGCGAGTTCAGTAACTGTAAGAACTCTTTGAAGTCGGGGGGAAAGCGGATGGTAGCCATAGACAATTTGCCTCATTAACTCTACCGCTTGCAAGCGTTCGTAGGGTGTTTTGGAAAACCAGTATTCCTTTTCACTTTCTATACTTTTGTCATCAAAAAGAGATACTACAGAAAAAACAGTTTTGTCCATTTTGAGAGAATCCATCGTGTCCATATCCAGTATACCTCACTCTCGTATCTTTTCAATAAAGTGGGGCAAGACCTCGATCACAAGCCTGTCATTCTGAACCGGAGCGCAGCGGAGGTGAAGAATCTCGCCTTGGATAGGCGGTTTGGGCACTGTAACGTGAGATTCTTCGCTTCACTGCGTTTCGCTCAGAATGACACCCCCAAATATTGAAAAGATACTCACTCTCCACATTCTCGTTCCGCATTGTAGCATCACTACCAGGCACTTTTTACGGATACCACCGATGAAATTGTAACATCAGGATACGAGGCTGTCAACTCTACCAACGGGCAATGTGAACCGGAACTTTGATCCCTCACCGGGCGCGGTCTCTACGTGGATCGCGCCCCCGTGCAGTTCCACGAGTTGCCTGGCAATCGCCAACCCCAACCCGGTCCCGCCGTCAGTCCGCGTCCGCGAACGGGATTTCTCTCCACGCCAAAAGCGCTCAAAAATGTAGGGCAAATCGTCGGGCGGGATGCCTGCCCCGGTGTCAGCCACCGTCACTTTTACCACCTCCTGGCCCCCTTTGGCTGCGGACAGGGTCACACAGCCACCCTCTGGCGTGTGGCGCAGGGCGTTGGTCAGCAGGTTGCCCAGCACCTGGGCGACGCGGCGCCAGTCGGCCATCACCTGTGGGAGTTCGGCGGGCAGGTCGAGCGCCAGCGTCACGCCCCGGTCAAAAGCCTGGGGACTAAAGTTGACCTGGGCGTCCCGCAGCAAGTCACCCACGTCCATGGGCTGCTTTTCCAGGAGCAGTTGCCCCGCCTCGGCCAGGGCCAGCAGGCGCAGGTCCTCCACCAGGCGAGTCAGCAACTCGGTCTCCTCCAGGACAGGCTCCAGATGCTCGGGAGTGGCGGGGTACACTCCATCCAGCACGCCCTCTAACTTGCCCCGGATGACGCTGAGGGGCGTGCGCAGTTCGTGGGCCACGTCGGCCGTCATGTTGCGACGCAGATCGTCGGCACGGGCCAGTTCCCCGGCCATCCGATTGAAAGCGGTAGCCAACTCGCCCATCTCTCCAGGGTAGCGAGTGGGCACACGCACGTCGAGATCGCCAGCGGCCACGGCGTGGGTCGCCGCCGTCAGGTTCACCAGCGGGCGGCTCATGCCACGCGAGAGGAACAGCCCGACGATCAAAGTAAAACCCGCGACGGCCAGTCCGATCAGCAGAAAACGCTGCAAAGCCTGCCTGACTATGACCGGATGCTCTGCTCCAAAGTAAGCGAATGGGGGCAGAAGCAATAGGCCGACCTGCTGGTCGTTCAACATAACGGGATCGGCCAGAGACAATTCAGCGGGCCTCATAGACTGGCCCACTCGCTCGCCCTCGCTGGCAGCCACTATCGTACCGTCAGCCGTGGCCACGATGTAATTCATCTGCCAGTCCTGATCCCAGGGACCCCAACCGGGACCACAAGGATAGCCGGCGATCAGAGTATCAACCCCCTCCCAACTGGACCGCTCGTCGTAGTAGGCGGCCAGACGGTCAGTCCAGAGATGCGTCATAACCAGGGGATGATCACGGATGAAGGATTCCAGGTTGTTCAAAACAGAGCGGCCGGCCAGGAACATGCCACCTGCGGCCAGAAGAATGATCAGGACGAAAGCAATGATGAGTTGCCAGAAGAACCGGATGGAGATTTTGGATTTGGTGATGTTAGATTTACGGATTTGCCGAACCATCGTATGCTCCCATCTGATTTTTGGATTTGTTGATTGGAGATTTGTTAATTTGCCACAAATCTCCCAATCTTAAATCTCCAAATCTGACATCTTGTATCCCACGCCATAGACGGTGAGGACGTAACGCGGCTCGCGGGGGTCGGGCTCGATCTTGCGGCGCAGGTTCTTGATGTGCGAGTCGATGGCCCGGTCGTAGCCGGCATAGGCCACATCGTAGACCATGTCCATCAGTTGAGCGCGGGTGAAGGAACGGCCGGGGTTGCGGGCCAGAAC
>CAYQTW010000047.1:3301-12664 GCA_964420485.1 uncultured Anaerolineales bacterium | reverse complement strand
GAACAACACCGGCCTGGTGGAGGTGCCGATGGGCATCACCCTGGGGGAGATCGTTTTCGACATCGGCGGCGGGATCCCAAACGGAAAAAAGTTCAAGGCCGTGCAGACGGGGGGGCCGTTGGGCGGGTGCATCGGAGTCGAGCACCTGAACGTGCCGGTGGATTTCGACTCGCTAAAGGACCTCGGCGCGGTGATGGGCTCCGGTGGGATGATCGTCGTGGACGAAAACACCTGCATGGTGGAACTGGCCAAGTTCTTCCTCACCTTTGCCACCGCCGAGAGTTGCGGCAAATGCGTCCCCTGCCGGGTGGGGGGCAAGCGCATGCTGGAAGTACTGACCCGCATCACCGAGGGGCAGGGCAGGTTGGAGGACCTGGACACCATCCGCGAGATTGCTGCCGGGATGGAAACCGGTGCCTTGTGTGCGCTGGGACAACTTACCCCCGGGCCGGTGCTGTCGGCGCTGCGCTATTTCGAGGACGAGTTCCGCGCCCACATCGTGGACAAACGCTGTCCGGCCGGCGCGTGCCAACCGCTGGTCCGCGCCCGCTGCACCAACGCCTGCCCCGCCGAGGTGGACGTGCCCAGTTACGTGGCGCTGGTGGCTCAGGGCCGTTATGCCGAAGGGTTGGAGATCCATCGTCGCCAGAACCCCTTCCCGCTGGCCTGTGGCCGGGTCTGCCCCGCCTTCTGCGAGGCGCGCTGCCGGCGCGGGGACATTGACGAGCCTATCGCCATCCGCGCTGTCAAGCGCTTCATGGCCGACCATGAACTGGAGCGTCCGTGGACCCCGCCTATCTACGGGGAGCCTAAGCGGGAGCGGGTGGCCGTCGTCGGCGCGGGACCGGCCGGCTTGACGGCGGCCTTGCGGCTGGCACAACAGGGTTACCGCGTCACCGTCTTTGAGAAACTCCCCATCGCCGGAGGCATGATGTCCGTGGGCATCCCCGACTACCGGTTGCCGCGTGACATCCTCGACCAGGAGATCAACAACGTCCGGCGGGCCGGAGTGGAGATTCAGTGCAACCAGGCGCTGGGGCGTGATTTCACGCTGGATGAACTGCTGGACAGCAAGGGATACGGCGCGGTGGTGCTGGCTATCGGTGCCCACAAGAGCCGCCGGTTGCGCATTGAAGGCGAGGAGAAAACAGGGGTAATGCATGGCGTGGACTTTTTGCGCGACGTCGCCCTGGGCGCTCCCCCGGCCATGGCGGGCAAGCGCGTAGGGGTGGTTGGCGGCGGTGATGTAGCCATTGACGCCGTGCGCACCGCCTGGCGGCTGGGCGCTGGCGAGGTTCACCTGATCTACCGGCGCCGCCGCGAGGACATGCCGGCGCACGAAGAGGAGATCGTGGCCGCCGAGGCGGAGGGGGCCATCTTCCACTTTCTCACCAACCCCACCCGGGTGCTGGGAGACGGTCACGTCACCGGCGTCGAGTGCCTGAAGCACAGCCTGGGCGAGTTCGACCGCAGTGGTCGCCGCCGCCCGGTTCCCATCCCCGGCTCCGAGTCCGTCATCGCGTTGGACGTCCTGATCCCGGCCATCGGGCAATCGCCTGACCAGGGCTGGATGGGCGAAGACGCAGTGGTGGAGGTGCAGCGCAACGACACCTTTGCCGTGAACGACGCTTTGGGCACCTCCCGGCTCGGGGTCTTTGCGGCGGGCGATGCCGTCCTCGGCCCGGCGACGGTAATCCAGGCAGTGGCCCAGGGTAATGCTGTGGCCCGCGCGGTGGATCACTACCTGCGCACCGGGGAGACGGAAAAGTTGGTCACGCTCCCTGGCTACGAGGTGATCGAGCAGCCCTTTGACCTGGAGGACTATGCCGACGCCCATCGCCCCGAGATGCCAGAACTCTCGGTGGAGGAACGGCAGGGCAACTTTCGCGAGGTCGAGATGGGGATGGACGAGGGAACCGTCCAGGAAGAGTGCAAGCGCTGCCTGCGCTGCGACCTGGAGTGGTTGGAGATGATGGGTCTGGCTTATGAGGCGGTGCCCGAGCGCGCGGCGGTAGAGATGTGTGAAGAAGCATAGTCGGGAGCAGGGGGCACTTGGATATAAAGTTCACGTGAGACGAAGCGAAACGACAATCTAATCTTGTCAAACACGGGCTGGATTTTGCTGATGCATCAGCGGTGTTTGTTGGGATAACTCTCACGTTTGAGGATGACCGCTTTGATTATGGAGAACAACGGTTCATCACGTTAGGGATATTGAAAGGCGCGATTGTAGTCGTCGCTTATACTGAACGGAGTGGGGACATACGGATTATTTCGATGCGAAAGGCAACCAAATATGAGCAAGAACTCTACTTCCAAGGTTTCACAAACTGACTGGGCATATATTGATGCCCTACGGGACGAGGATATTGACCTGTCCGACATTCCCGAGGTCACGGAAGATCAAATGGCACGGGCCGTGTTACGTGTTGGCGGGCAGCCAGTTCCCAAGGGCAAGGTGCGCGTCACGATGGCCCTGGATGCCGCTATTGTGGCCTATTTCAAATCCCGCGCTGGCGGACGTGGTTATCAAACACTCATTAACAAAACGCTGAGAGAGAATATCCGTGAGCGCGACCTGGAAACCACCCTGCGGCGCGTGATTCGTGAAGAATTAACGACTATAGCAAGACCAGTACAAGCGGCCTAGTCGTCGCTGGTTTCGACCGCGCTATCCCAAACCACACAGCAGTTATTTTTCCGATAGGAGGCAAGACGATCAATGAACACGGTGAACGTCACTATCAATGGTCAAAAGATTCAGGCCCAGGCCGGGCAGACGGTCTTGGAAGCGGCCACGTCGGCTGGCATCAAGATACCCACGCTGTGCCACCATCCGGCCCTGGAGCCTATCGGCGCATGTCGCGTTTGCCTGGTGGAAGTGAAGAGACAGAGGACTTTGCAGCCGGCCTGCACCTTCAAGGTGACAGAGGGGATGGAGATTTGGACTCATTCGCCGAAAGCGGAGGAGTCGCGGCGCTTTGTGCTCGAGTTGATTCTCTCCGATCATCCACTGGATTGCATGACCTGTGAGCAGGCGGGGAATTGCGAGTTGCAAGACCTGGCCTACCAGTATGGCATCAAGCAGACGCGCTTTCCGGGTGTGCAGCACGAGTATCCCGTTGACGACTCCAATCCCTTCTACGAGCGCGATTATAACAAATGTATCCTCTGCCGGCGCTGTGTGCGTGCCTGCGAGGAGATCAATGGGATAGAGGCCATCGGCGTCATCCAGCGTGGGTTCGACACCAAGATCGGCACCGCCTTCGATGGCCCGATGCAGGACAGCGTGTGCGAGTTCTGCGGGATGTGCGTGGAGGTCTGTCCGACCGGGGCCTTGACGCCCAAGCAGAGCAAGTGGCAGGGGCGCTCCTGGGAATTCGAGCAGGTGGCGACCACCTGCCCCTACTGCGGGGTGGGATGCCAGTTCTACCTCAACGTCAAGGATGGGCGGATTGTTCAAGTGACGTCCAAGTGGGACGGGCCGGCCAACCACGGTTGGCTGTGTGTGAAAGGGCGCTTTGGCTGGGACTTTGTCCATCACCCCGACCGGTTGACCAGGCCATTGATCCGCCGGGAGAAAGGGGCAGAGTTCGAGGAGGTCGAGTGGGATGAGGTGCTCGATTTTGTAGCGTCCAGGTTCGGGGAGGTCAAGGAGCAGTACGGACCTGATGCGTTCGGCGCTCTATCGTCCGCCAAGTGTACCAACGAGGAGAACTATGTGATGCAAAAGTTCGCCAGGGCGGTGATGGGGACGAATAACGTGGACCATTGTGCTCGTCTCTGACACAGCGTCACCGTGACCGGTCTGGTCACAGCATTCGGCTCCGGCGCAATGACCAACTCTTTCGACGACATCGCCGACGACGCGCAAATCTACTTTATCATTGGCTCCAATACCACGGAGGACCATCCGGTGTTGGGCATGCGCATCCGGCAGGCGATCAAACAACGCGGCGCCAAACTCGTCGTCTGCGACCCGCGTTCCATTCCCATCACCGATTTTGCCACGCTCCACATCCGCCACAAGCCGGGCAGCGACATTGCTCTGCTCAATGGCATTATGCACGTCCTCATCACCGAGGAACTGTACGATATAAAGTTCGTCGCCGAGCGCACCGAGGGCTTTGAGGAATTAAAGGCCAAAGTGATGGAATACCCGCCTGAGCGGGCGGCAGAGATATGCGGTATCACTCCCGAAGAAATCATCACAGCGGCGCACCTTATGGCCGAGAATCGTCCCGGGGCTCTGCTCTACGGCATGGGCATCACTCAGCACACGACGGGCCACGAGAATGTCCTTTCCACAGCCAACCTCCAGATGCTCCTGGGCAACGTGGGGGTCCCCGGTGGCGGCGTCAACCCGCTCCGTGGTCAGGTCAACGTCCAGGGCGCGTGCGACATGGGCGCGCTAGTCAACGTCTACCCTGGCTATCAGAAAGTGACCGACGAGGCGGCGCGGAAGAAATTCGAGCAGGCCTGGGGCGTGCCTCTCTCCAACCAGGTGGGGACTACGCTGGTGGAGATGCTGCACAAAGCGGAGCGGGGAGAGATCCGCGCCATGTACATCATGGGCGAAAATCCAATGCTCTCGGACCCAGACGTGAACCACGCCGAAGAATGTCTCAAGAGCCTCGACTTTTTGGTGGTGCAGGATATCTTCCTCACCGAGACGGCCCAACTGGCGGACGTGGTGTTGCCCGCTCCCTGCTTCGCCGAGAAGGATGGCACGTTCACCAACTCTGAGCGGCGGGTCCAGTTCGGGCGCAAGGCGGTGGAGCCGCCCGGTGAGGCGCGGCAGGATTGGTGGATCATTGGCGAGATCGCCCACCGTTTGGGATACGACGGGCTGACCTACGACTCGCCGCGCGAGATTATGGACGAGATCAACCGCCTGACCCCCATCTACGGTGGGATGTCCTACGACCGCATCGGCGAGATGGGCCTGCAATGGCCCTGCCCGGACGCCGAGCACCCCGGCACGCCCATCTTGCACGTGACCAAGTTCAGCCGGGGATTGGGGCACCTCAGCGCGGTGGACTGGCAGCCGCCGGCCGAGGAGCCCGACGAGCAGTACCCGTTCATCTTTACCACAGGCCGGGTGTTGTATCATTTCCACACCGGCTCAATGACCCGTCGTTCCGAGGGGCTGGACACCATTTGCCCAGAGGCAGTGGTAGAGATCAACACCGAGGATGCGTCCAGGCTGGGCGTCGCCGGCGGGGACGTGGTGAAAGTCGCATCGCGGCGGGGCGAGGTGCAGGCCAAGGCGCTGGTCAGCGGCAAGACCGAGCCCGGCGTCGTCTTTATGCCGTGGCACTTTGCCGAGGCCGCGGCCAACAAGTTGACTATCGCCGCGTTGGACCCCACGGGCAAGATCCCCGAGTTCAAGGTTTGCGCGGTGCGGGTGGAGCCGGTGAAGGTTATGCAGGGGGTCAAAGAGATATGAGTACGCGACGATACACCATCCAGGCAGTGATATACCCAGGTGATGAGAGAGGATATGTAGCCGAGTGTCTGAACTTGGCTGTGGTCACTCAGGGAATAACGCTGGACGAGACAGTGCAGAGTTTGCGAGAGGCAATACTACTTCACCTGGAGGGAGAGGATCTGGCGGAGATGGGACTGGCACTCAATCCCCCTGTGCTGGTCACTATGGAGATGGAGCCCGTCTATGCCTAAACTGCGCCACCTTTCGGGGTCTGAAGTGATTCGTATCCTGGAGCACTTGGGTTTCACAGTTCATGCCCAACGGGGGAGCCACGTAAAGTTGCGGCGCGTTGGCTCGGCAGGTGAGAAACAAACGCTCACCATCCCGCGTCATCGAGAACTTGACACCGGTACTTTGCGGGCCATTTTTCGACAGGCAAGCCGCTATATCCCGGCTGAAGAGTTGAGACCCTATTTCTACACGTCATAGGGAGGTGAACAAGTGGCAACAGGAGCACACGTCCTGGATCCCGCCAAGCGGGCACGTTTGCTCACGGCGCTCTACATCGCCCAGGAGCAGGAGGGCTATCTCACTCCTGAGGCGCTCAAGCGGGTTGCCGGGCGATTGGACATGCCCGAGGCGGCAGTGTTTAGCACCGCCAGTTTTTACACCCTGTTTCGCACCGAGCCTGTAGGCCGGTACGTGATCCAGGTCTGCACGGGATTAAGTTGCTACCTGGTTGACGGCGCGGAGCGGCTGGTGGACTACCTGGAACGCAAGTTGGGGATTAGTGCTGGCGAAACGACGCCGGACGGATTGTTCACCCTGGAGACCGTGCAATGCCTGGCCTCGTGTGGCACCGCGCCGGCCATGCGCGTGAACGACGAGTTGTACGAGAACCTGACGACGGAAAAGGTGGACCTGCTGATTGACCAATTGACAGAGAGGGCAGAGAGATGGATGGCTTTGAACCGATCCTGACACGTAACGTGGGTGTCCCCAACTCGGAGCGCATCACGGTCTACCTGGAGCGCGGCGGGTACACTGCTTTGCGCAAGGCATTACGGATGCAGCCCGCCGAATTGATCGCGCTGGTCAAAGCCTCTGGGCTGCGCGGGCGCGGCGGCGCCGGCTTTCCGGCGGGGGTCAAGTGGGGCTTTATGCCCCAGGAACCGGTCACCAAGTACGTCTGCGTCAACACCGACGAGGGAGAACCGGGGACGTTCAAGGATCGCCTGCTGGTGGAGCACGACCCCCACTCGATCATCGAGGGGGTCATCATCGCTGCTTATGCGGTCGGCGCGAACCGGGCCTTTGTCTACATCCGGGGCGAGTTCTTCCTGGGGGTCAAGCGCTGGATTAAGGCCATTGACGACGCCTACACTTATGGCTTCCTGGGCCAGAACATTCTGGGCAGCGGCTTTGACCTGGATCTGTCGGTCCACCGGGGCGCGGGCGCCTACATCTGCGGTGAAGAGACCGCGCTGATCAATTCGCTGGAAGGCAGACGGGGCGAGCCGCGCATGAAGCCGCCCTACCCGGCGCAGATTGGCCTGTGGAACGAGCCCACGTTAGTGCACAACGTGGAGACGCTGGCCAACGTGCCTCACATCGTCAATCGGGGCGCCGAGTGGTTCAAGTCCATCGGCACGGAAAAGAGCACCGGCCCCAAACTCTTCTGCGTCAGCGGGCACGTGCGGCGGCCGGGCAACTATGAACTGCCGCTAGGCACGCCGCTGCGCACGATCATCGAGGAATATGCGGCGGGGATGCGCGGGGACCGTCCGCTCAAGGCAGTCATTCCCGGCGGGGCCTCCACACCGATGTTGACCCCGGAGCAACTGGACACGCCGATGGACTTTGAGTCGCTGGTCGAGGCCGGCTCAATGCTGGGCACGGGGGCGATCATCGTGATCGAAGAGGGTACCTGTATGGTGGAAGTGGCCCGCCGCCTGACGGACTTTTTCGCCCACGAGTCGTGTGGTCAGTGCACACCCTGTCGCGTGGGCACGCAACGCCTAAAAGAGGTGTTGACCCGCATCGTGCGCGGGCAGGGCAGACCCGGCGATCTGGCCCTGCTGGAGGAGATCTGCGCCGGCATTGTCGGGCACTCTTTGTGCCCCATGGGCGACGCGGCTGTCAATCCTGTACTTTCGTCGCTGAAGCACTTTCGTGGGGAATACGAGCACTATATAGAACACGGATGCGCGGGATTAGCAGATTAAGAGATAGAGGGAGTGAGATGGCAAAGATACTTGTCGTTGATGATGATCCTGATTTTGTCGAGTTTGCCCGGGTTGTGCTCGAACGGGAAGGGCACACTATCGTCAGTGCTGCCGGTGGAGGCGAGGCATTGGACAAGATCGTTGGGGACACGCCAGACCTGATCATCCTGGACGTGATCATGGACACTGTCCTGGACGGTCTCTCGGTCGCGCAGGAGTTGGGCGACCGTCCTGACTACAGGAATATTCCCATCATTATGGTCACCTCTATCGCCAACAGCGATTATGCCGAGTTGTTCCCGACCGACGAGTACGTTCACCTGGACACTTTCCTGACCAAGCCGGTCGCTCCAGAGCGGATGGTGAAGGAAGTGAACCGGTTGCTTTAGAACACGGATGGGCAGGATTGGCGGATTCGGAGTGGGACGGGCGGATTCGGAGCGGGGAAAGAGGGGCTTGGGCATCTATCAGCAGCGTGACGGTGAAGGCACCCTCAATCTCAACCTTAACCTCAACCTCAGCCTAGGTCTCTACCGGCAGCGCGACGGTAAAGGTGCTGCCCTGGCCCAGCGTGGATTGCACGTCAACCTGGCCCTGGTAGGTTTCGACGATGCGTTTGACGATGGATAACCCCAGGCCGGTTCCCATTTCCGAGTGCTCTTTGGCGGCTTTGGTGCGGTAGAACTCGTCAAAGATACGCTCGAGATCCTCCGGGGCGATGCCTATACCGGTATCACGAACGCTGGTGACAACCTGTTTATCCTGCACGACCATCGTGATGTCCACGGCGCCGCCTTTATCTGTGTACTTGATGGCATTACTGACCAGGTTGTCCCACAGTTGTTTGACGTGCTTGGGGTCGGCTGAGATGGTGGGCGTCTCCTCCGGGACAGAGACTGTGAACTCGATCCCCTTTTCTCGAGCACGGCTGCTCATCAGGTCGCACACCTCCCGCAGCGATTCCGCCAGATTGACCGGCTCACGCTCAATACGCAGATCGGGGTTCTGCAGATGGGCCAGGTGCAGCAGATCGCCGATCAGTTCCAACTGCGCAGAGGTGCGCTGTTCAGCGCGGACCAGGTACTCTCTTTGTCCTTCGGGGGGGATGTATCCATCCAGGATCAGCCGCAGGTAACTCTGGATGGCGGCGGTAGGTGCGCGCAGTTCGTGCGCCACGGTGCGGGTGAAGGTGGACTTGATACGATCTAACCGCTCCAATTCCAGAGCACGTCGCTCCAGCGCCTCCCTTTCCAATTCCGCCTGGCGTCGCTCCAGCGCCTCTTTTTCCGCTTCCACCTGCGCCAGGCGGCGCGCTTCCAGCGAAAGTCGCCGCCGCTCCAGTCCCCGGCGGACGGTCATAAGGAGTGCATTGGCGTCAAAAGGCTTGGAGATAAAGTCATACGCCCCGCCTTTGATGGCCTGGACGGCCAACTCGACGGTGGCGTAGCCGGTGATGATGATGCAGACCAGGTCGGGGTCGAACGGAACGATGCGCTTTAGCAATTCCATGCCGTTGATGTCCGGCATCATAATGTCCAGCAACACCAGGTCGAACTGCCCCGACTGGATTTGCTGCCACCCTTCTTCGCCCATGGCGGCCACGACCACCTGATGTCCTGCGCGGCTCAGTATCCGGCGGCATCCTTCACGAATGCCCAGTTCATCGTCAACCACCAGGATGGTGGCGGGTTCTGACTTCATCTCTAC
>CAYQTW010000047.1:0-3201 GCA_964420485.1 uncultured Anaerolineales bacterium | reverse complement strand
TGCCCAGTTCATCGTCAACCACCAGGATGGTGGCGGGTTCTGACTTCATCTCTACCCCCTGGGAACGAGCATCCGCCGGTTGAGTAGACCTTCAGGTCGTATCGAAACCAAGGATGCGAGCGGCTCTATAGGCAACCCGCTTGGTCTCGATACGTCGCTTCGCTCCTACTCGACCGGCGCTGGACCTGCCCCCGTGAACACCTACGATGTTTCTTCGGGAGGAGACGCCTGCGTGTCACTCCTGGGCATGTGCACGGGCAGCGTGACTGTAAAGGTTGTGCCTTTTCCAACCTGACTCTTGACCTGGATTGCCCCGTGATGCATTTTGACGATCCCGTAGGCGATGGAAAGCCCCAGGCCGGTACCTTGCCCCAACGGCTTGGTCGTGAAAAAGGGGCTGAAAAGTTGCTTGATGTTTTCCGGTGGAATGCCACAGCCGGTGTCCGTCATCTGCACCACCACCGATTGGCGATCCGGCGAGAGATCAGCCTTGATGGTGAGCGTGCCTCCGTCTGGCATGGCGTCGGCGGCGTTGTCCATGAGATTTACAAAGACGTTCGATAACTGAACTGGATCAACTTCGAGTCGTGGGAGGTCAGGGGCGATTTGCTCTACGATCCGGATGTGCTCGTAGGCCGGCTGCTGGCGGGCGCGTTCGACGAATTCGTGCAGCATGGTGTCGAGCGCAGTCGGTTGCACCCAGACCTTTTGCTGGCGCGCAAAGTTGAGCAGTGCGGCCACGATCTCTTTGGCCCGGCGCGCTTCTTGGATAATCATGTGCACATCTTCCCGGCCCTGGGCATCCTCCGGCAGGTCTTGGAGTATGATGTCCGAAAAGAGCAGGATCGTGCCCAACGGGTTGTTCAACTGGTGGGCGACTCCGGCCGCCAGTTGTCCCATCGAGGCCAGCCTTTCCTTGCGGATCAGTTGCGTCTGGGTCTTTTCCAGTTCGGCGACCATGCTGTTAAAAGCCTGGCCCAGGACAGCCACTTCTCCCACACCCTGGGTTGGAACGCGCACCTGGGCGTCGCCTCGAGCGACCTGGCGGCTGGCCCGCGCCATCTCTTCCAGGGGGTGAGTGATCAGGTGCGCGATGGGCAGCGCCAGCAGTGCGGCCGGGACGATGGCCATCAGCGCCACGAGTATGATGCGGTTCCTGAGTGTGCGCTGTAGTTCGATGAAAGCGGCCCGCCGTGCGCCGACGTAGAGACTGCCGACCACCTCGCCGCAATGATCGAGGAGCGGGACGTAGCGAGTGATGAACCACTCGTTGACAACGTAGGCGATGCCGGTAAAGGGCTCGCCCCGTCTCAGCACCGTATCAAAGACAGCCTGAGAGACGCGAGTGCCAATGGCGCGCTCACCGTTTTCGCGCACGTTGGTAGAGACGCGCAGGTCACCGAAAAAGATGGTCGCGGTGTCCACCCCGGCGACGGCCTGGATGCGATCTACCAGGGTAAAGTCATTGTTAAAGAGATGTCCGGCGAGCACTGCGCCGGCTACTTCTCCATCTGCGTCTAGCACCGGTGCGCAGGCGATCTGTGCCAGGCCCGCGCTGCCCTCCCGGGGGTCGAATGGCTCAGGGTATGCTTTGGGGGTCTCTTTCAAGGGGATGTATGCCTGCTCCGCCAGACCAATTTGCGCTAGAAGCGATTCGTCTACGACTTCGGTGGCGGCCTGCGGCTGTTGACCGGTCAGGACTGCGGCCAGGAGGGAAAAGTCGCGCCAGTTGCCCGTGGCCGGCAACCTCTGCAATCTCTGATCCACTATGCCATAAGCGGCGACCAGGTTGCCGTCTTCATCCACGATCAGGATAAAATGAGCACTGGGGCAACAAAAAGTGTCGAGTTCAGTGATCATCCGGTGTTCGAGGTCGCTCTGGACGACACTATCGCCCGCCTGGGCAGCGCCAATTCGCTGGGCCAGCGCCGGCTCGCCGGCCAGACGTGCGGCAGCGCCGTTGAGTTGGGTGAGGCTTTGTTCGTAGAAAGCGACAGCCAGGTTCATATCCCGGGCTACGCGCTCGTTTTCCGCCTGCTCCGTATAGTTGTTCACGACCACCGAGGTAGTCCAGATCCCCACCACGGAAGTGACAACGGCGATCAGGATAAAAGATATCAGCAAGACATTTTGCAAACGGTCGAAAATGGTACCGAGCCCGAGTTTCATCCTGGGCCTCCATCAGCACGTTGCTACCAGTGACGATTGCTTTTGCCGTGATTATACCACATTGGGCCGCCTTGGGGAAAAACGAATCAATACAGGTGCAAGTAAGCAATGCAGCAGTCTCCAGACTATCGTATTATGCCAAACCTGCCCTTGAGCGGCGTGGTGCTCGCGGGAGGCAAAAGTGCCCGCCTGGGACGTGATAAGGCGCTGCTCGAACTGGAGGGGCGGACGCTGGTCGCTCGCACGCTGGACGCGCTGGCCCAGTTGACGGATGACCTCATCGTCGTCACCAACATAGTCCCTCGACTGTTCCCCCCGCCGGCGCGGGTCGTCACCGACCGGTATGTGGGCGCCGGCGTGCTGGCCGGGATGCACGCTGGGCTGCTGGCGGCGCGCGGGGAACTGGCAATCGTCGTTGCCTGCGACATGCCGTTTCTCGACCTCGATCTGCTGCGCCGCATGGTCACGTTGGCGCACGAAGCCGACGTCGTCGTGCCTCGCTGGACGGACGTGGAACCACTACACGCCATCTACCGCCCGGCGGCTTGCCTGGGGCCGATTGAGAGGGCGTTGGTCCGTGGCGAGCGGCGCATCGTCTCGTTCTACCACCAGGTCAGAGTGCGTTACGTGGAACGAGCCGAAATCACCCGCTTCGATCCCCAGGGCCTTTCGTTCTTTAACGTCAACACAGCCAAAGATTGGGAGCAGGCGTGTGCGCTGGCCCGCAGTCACGGCGGCGCGTCCGCGAGTGCCGCAGCACTCTCTCCAGCACCGGCAGACACAGGGAGAGACCCCCAAACCGGATGATGAGGTCCCACAGCCGGTCTATTTTTTTCCAACCGACGTTCAGCGCCAACCTGCGCAGCGGTCTTTCTCACCATCGGTCCGCACAATCTGGTCTACACTCAATATCATCAAGAGATGAGAACCAAACCTGCCAGGTTTTATGAGGCACTTTCGAACGGAAATACACTGTCAATCGTGTCGAATCTGGCTCACAAAAGCTCTGGCGGAAACCTGGCAGGTCTTTAC
>CAYQTW010000046.1:0-12694 GCA_964420485.1 uncultured Anaerolineales bacterium | reverse complement strand
GTCCAGCGTCGCACGGCAGATAGCACGTCGGGCAAGGTCAGCGGCGGTGGCGGCAAAGTCGCCGGCCGGGTCCGGCGCACCTCTGAATCTGCGGGCAGTTCCAACAGCCGCTCCTCCAGCCTTCGCCAGAGCGTTTCGTAACGCGCCCGCTCCCCTGCATACTGGGTCGTCCCGGCCACGCGGTCCAACTCGTCCAGGATGTGCCCCGCCGTCTCCACCGCCACCCACAAGCGGAGGGCCTCTTCGTAAATGAGACGAGGCAAAAAGTTCAGGTCGGCTTCGATGATCCGTAGTTCAGTCGTCAGTGTTTTTTTCAACTTGTTGCGATACTGCTTGGGATGGGCGATGATTATCTGCTGCCAACGTTGGTTCAAATCGTCAAATCGCTGCTCAAGTTGTTCCGCCTCAGACTCCAGGGTCAACTGGGGAAGTAGGGCTTGTATCTCCTGTTGAAAACTCAGAGGGCTGCCGACGTCCCACATGTCGTCTTTCAGACACTCTTCGTAGAACCACAAGGTCATTTTGATCTTGTTCAAGATTTCTGTCACCTCTGTTCCCCTGTGGCTACAAGTATACCAGAAAAGTCGTTTTCGCTCAATTCGCGGCGAAATGCGCGATCACCGCCTGGCCCAGTGAGATACCGCCGTCATTGCACGGTACTTGCCGGTGCAAAAGGACGCGGAAGCCAGCCTCTCGCAATCGCGGCACGACCAGTGCCAGGAGTAGCCGGTTCTGGAAGCAGCCGCCGCTCAGCGCCACCGTCTGCAGCCCTGTCTCCTGGGCGATCCGCTCGCACGTCTCCCGCATCATCTCCGCCACGGTGAAGTGAAAGCGATAGGCCATCTCCCCCACAGCTACCCCATCCCGCCGGTCAACAAGCAGCGCCTCAAAGAGAGGCTGCAATCGAATCACCATCCCATTCTCACTTTCCTCCACGCCGAACGGATAACCAGTTGGGATTTGGGATTTGGGATTTGGGATTTGGGCTGCCATCTCCAATTCTATGGCCGCCTGCGCCTCGTAGGTGGTGCGCTGCCGCACGCCCAGCAGCGCCGAGACCGCGTCGAATAGCCGGCCGCCGGCCGAGGTTTGTGGGCAGTTGATCCCCTGGTCAATCTGCTGCTGGATGATGCGCAGTTCCTCCTCGCCTGCGCCAGCCTCAAAGAACAGCAACTGGCCGGTGAGGGTATAGAGATAGCCGATGGCCAGACGGTACGGATTGCGGATAGCCACCTCTCCGCCCGGCATGGGCAGATACTCCAGATGGGCCGCCCGCCGGAAGCCACGATAGTCAGCCACCAGGAACTCGCCGCCCCAGATATGCCCGTCAGTGCCGTAGCCGGTGCCGTCCCAGGCCACGCCGATGACGGGGCCATCGTCCGGCGACCAGCCGTTGTCGGCCAAGCAACTGGCGATGTGAGCGTGGTGGTGCTGAATGGCGAATAGCAAATAGCGAATTGTGAATTGTGATTTTGCGTACTTTGTGGAGAGGTACTCTGGGTGCAGATCGTGGGCGATGATCTGGGGTTCAATGCGGAATAGGCGTTTGTAAAGTTCAATCGTGGTCTCAAAGTGGGCCAGCGTTTCCAGGTTCTCCATGTCGCCGATGTGCTGGCTGAGAAAGGCGTACTTGTCCCGGGTGACGCAAAAGGTGTTCTTCAGTTCCGCGCCACAGGCCAGGATCTGCCTGACCTGGAACGGCAGTTTCACGGGAAATGGCGCGTAGCCGCGTGAGCGGCGGATTGGTTGGGGCAAAGAAACCAGGTTTTTTCCGAAAAACCCTTCGGGCTGAGCCTCGGGGCGAAGCCTGGTTTCTCCCCTCAATGGCACGAACCAGACCGAGTCGTCGTAGCGGGCGTAGATGTCGCGGTTGTGCAGCAAAAAGTAATCGGCCAGGGGGGCCAGGCGGCGCAGCGCCTCGTCGTTGTCGCGGGCGATGGGCTCCTCGGACAGATTGCCGCTGGTCATCACCAGTGGCCGGCCCACGTCCCGCAAGAGTACGTGATGCAGCGGCGTGTAGGGGAGCATCACCCCCAGGTAGTTGTTGCGCGGAGCCACCAGCCGAGAGACGTTCGATGCGGGCTTCCACGGCAGGAGCACGATGGGGCATTGGGGCGATGCCAGCAACTGCTCCTCTTCTTCAGAGACCCGGCAGTGTTGTTTGATCTCCTCCAACGTAGCCATCATCACCGCCAGCGGCTTGGCCGGGCGGCCCTTGCGCTCCCGCAGTGTGCGCACCGCCACCTCGTCGGTAGCGTCGCAGGCCAGGTGGAAGCCACCCAGCCCTTTGATGGCCAGTATGGCCTCTGCCTGCAATAAGTGGGCAGCCTGGGCGATGACGTCGTGCGAATTGCGAATTGCGAATTGCGAATTGCAAAGGCTGGAACTTTTAACCAGCCAGACGCGCGGGCCACAGACCGGGCAGGCGTTGGGTTGGGCGTGGAAGCGGCGGTCGAGCGGGTCGTCGTACTCTGCCTGGCACTGCGGGCACATTATAAAATCTCGCATGGTGGTCAGCGGGCGGTCGTAGGGGATGTCGGCGATGATGGTGAAACGCGGGCCACAGTTGGTGCAATTGGTAAAGGGGTAACGATAGCGGCGGTCGGACGGGGTCAGCAGTTCGCGTAGGCAATCGGGGCAGGTGGCAATGTCGGGGGAGATGAGTTGGTAGGGGCGGGGTAACCCCGCCCCTACCTCGGCCACACTGCGGCGGATTTCGAAGGTCGTGTAGCCAACCGGCGGCACGTCGGCAACCTCGATGCCTTCGATGCGTGCCAGCGGTGGGGTCTTTTCCTCTATGTCGCGCACGAACGCTGATAGCGCGGTCGCTGGGCCCTCGACCTCAATCTCTACCCCGCCGGAATGGTTGAGCACCCAGCCGGTCAGCCCATGCTCGTGCGCCAACCGGTAGACAAAGGGCCGGAACCCGACTCCCTGCACCACGCCGCGCACGCTGATCGTCTGCCGCATCAACCCGCCCGGCACCTCTCGACCAGCCAGTCAACCCACTCCTGCACTCCCTCCCCCGTCTTGCAAGAGATGGGAAAGAAGGCGACGTCGGGGTTCAGCGCCTCGACGCCGCGACGGAAATAATCCAGGTCAAAGTCCAACAGGGGCAACAGGTCCACCTTGTTGAGCATCAGCACATCCACGACGCTGAACATGCCTGGATACTTGTACGGCTTGTCGGCCCCCTCGGGCGTGCTGGCGATCATGACCTTGAGGTTTTCTCCCAGCGCAAAACCGGTGGGACAGATGAGGTTGCCCACGTTCTCGACCAGCAACAAATCGGTCTCGTCCAGTGACAATCTGGGCAAGGCAACGCGCACCATATTGGCGTCCAGGTGGCAGGCCCCGCCGGTGTTGATTTGTACCGCCGGGATGCCCGTGCGGGCGATGCGGTCGGCGTCAATGGTCGAGGCAACGTCACCGTCAATCATGCCGATGCGCAGGCGGCCTCGCAGCGACTCGATGATGCACTCAATGAGACTCGTCTTGCCCGCGCCCGGTGCGGCCATGATGTTTAGGACAAAAACACCTTTTTCGTCAAACAGACGCCGGTTTTCTTGCGCGATCTGTTCGTTGGCGCTCAGGATGTCTTTGACGATTTGAACTTTCACAACGTGCTCCCTTCATTCCACCTCAATGCTATCCATATAGAGTTCCCGCCCGGCGACGACCTCCCCGCCCAGCGCCTGGCAGACGGGACATGCCCAGTAGGGGCGCGGTAACCGCGCCCCTACCTCCAGCGCGAATTCGTGGCCGCAGGCACGGCAGCGGATGCGGGCTGGCTGCCACTCGAATACCAGTTGCGCTCCCTCAGCCAACGTGTCTTTACTGACAAAGTCAAAGTAGAACTGCACGCTCTCGTCCACGACGCCGGACATTTCGCCGATGACCAGGTTGATGTGCGTGATGCGTTGAGCGCCCGCCCGCTTGGCGTATTCCAGGGCCAGATTGAGCATACTTTGGGTGATGGCTAACTCGTGCACTATTGCTCTCCCGTTTTCATCTCGGCCGGCACTGTCTCCACGGCGTGCTAGAGATCAGTCAGACGTGGCACAGCGCTCCGGGGCGGCAAGGCTCACTGAAGCGCCGTAGTGACAATAATCCTCAGTCCACTCCGGGCACGCCCAATTCGGCCAACCTGGCGACGATGGTAAAAGTGGCGTGCTCGGTGGTCATGATGCAGACGCCCTGCTCATTGGCCTTTTCCACAGTACCGGTATTGAGTTTCTTGCCCTCAGTGATGATGATGCCGGCCAGGTCAAGAAGGGAGGCCACGGCAACGATATTGGGATGGGCCTGCAACGTGACCCACAGATTGTCCCTCTGGCCCTTGGCCATCGCGCAACTCAAAAGGTCAGAGGCATATCCCCCTGTAACCTCGGTGTCCAACCGCTGTGGAGCGGTCTGAACTGTGAGACCTGCCTCAGCGACGATTTCCTCGAGTTTCACTTTTTCCCTCCTTGCGTGTTTTTCCTCTTTAATTCACATAAATGGTAATCTCTAGCCGCGTTCCCACACCAACGGTCGATTCCAATTTCATTTTGTCGCTACAGGATTTGATGTTGGCCAGCCCCATCCCGGCGCCGAAACCCATCTCGCGTACCCAGTCCGGCGCCGTGGAGTAACCAGGCTGCATGGCCAGGTCAATGTTGGGGATGCCGGGGCCATTGTCGAGTGCCTCAATGCGAATGCGGTCGGGTCGCACCTCGGCCACAATCTCCCCCCCGTCGGTGTAGACGACGACATTTATCTCCGCCTCGTAGGTGGCGATGGCGACACGGCGAATGATGCGCGAGTCAAAGCCCAGGCGGCTCAAGGTGGTCTTGAGGTTGCCGGAGGCCGCCCCCGCGCGGTCAAAATCTTTGCCTATGATGCGATAACCAAAGACCAGAGCCGCCTCGTCGGCGACAATGTCCTCGAAAATGTGGCTGGCGCGGTAGCGGTGGATCTCCTCCGCGCGGTAGTCCACCTCCAGCCGGCGAAGCAGCGTGTGCATGATGTCGCCCTGGGTAATGATCCCCACCAGGTGCCCCTCCCGGTCCACGACAGGGAAGCGCCCGAATCTGAAACGGGTGAACTTGTCAACAGCACTCACGAGCGGCTCGTCGGCATAGAGCGTCTCTATGCGCCGGCACATTTTCTCACCCACGGTGGCATCCAGTTCCCCGGCTGCCAGTGATTTGATCAGATCCTCGATGCTGACGACGCCCACCATTTCCCCGTCTTCTATCACCGGCGTGCCGGAGATACGGTTGACGCGCAGCACCTCACGAAACTGAGACATGGTATCGTGGGGAGACACGGTGACGACCTTTGGGGTCATCGCTTGCTCAACAGTGAGTTCGTAGGTCAGTTCCTGGAGTCTCGTGATCTCCTGTATTGGCTTCTTCTCCACGATCAGCCTTTCGCGCTATTCCCGAAGGTGAGATGCCACTGGCGCAGTGTAATCTCAAAGAGGCCGCAACCAGGCAGCCCATCCTGGTAAAGCCGGCCACAGGTCTCAAACATCGTATACTTGGAGGCCAGCAGAGGGATGCCCTTTTCCCCGGCCAGGGCGACGGTCTCGGGCGGGGGCAGTTTTCCGCGCACAAAAACTATGGCCATAACACCGGACAGTTCGGCTGTGCGCACCACCTGGGGATTGGTCAGTCCAGTCATCAGGAGCGTGCCTTCGTGGGTGAAGGCCAGCACGTCGCTCATCAGATCGGACCCGCACCCCGTCCGCACTTTTTGATCCAGGTCAATGTTCTTGGATATGACCTTTCCGTCTATGATTGAGAGAACTCGACGTAGTTTCATCTTTACCTCTTTCCATTACTGGAGTATAGCACAAAAAATCTCTCTGCTCATCCAGTACTCCCTTGATGATCTCTTCCTCCATCTGCTCCCAATTGGAAACTGGAGCATTCAAGGATAGAAGACTCGTATCATCTCAATATTCTGGGGCACTTTTAACGTAGCCGCGCTTTCCATAGCGCGTTATGCCCGCGAGGTATGGAAACCTCGGCTACATTGCCCCACTTTATTGAGCAGATACGAAGACTCTTTAGAGCAGTGCGGCGATGCCGCAAGACAAGCCTGCTTGAAGTAGACTCGCTCCACTGCCTCGCGGACCAGGACACTGACGGGCTTTTTCTGTTCTTTGGACAACTGCCGCAGTAGAGCATGCTGCTGGGCAGTGAGGACAGTTTGTACCCGTTGAGTATAGACATGCATCACATTCCCCCTGTTGGTAGTATCAAATAGTTCATGCGCGCACTGTGTACTACCAATAGGGGGAAAAGGCCAGAAGGTAGATTGGGAAATTGGTAGATTGGTCGAGGAGACCAACCTACCAATCACCAATCTACCAACTACTAATCTACCAAACTAGATGGGTCAGCATGCCATGTGGCGCTGAGACGCTGCGTTCGCTAACGCATCTGCTTCAGAGCCATCTCTGCGGCATTCACCAGCGGGTAGGCAATAGGAGAGGCGGTGAGTGCAGGGTGCGTACCCACCTGGAAAGTTGCGATTTCGTCGGCGGTCGCTCCGGCTGCGATGGCAGTCGCGATGACGTTCACGAACTCGCCCACGCTGTCGCCGCCAGAGACCTGGCCGCCAATGAGCCTGCACGACCACTTGTGAAAGACCAGGTCTACCCGCATCTTGGCCGCGCCGGGCATACCACCGGGGTGCCTGTTGATAGTCTCCGCCGTACCCACGACGACGTCGAGGCCTGCGTCGCGGGCTGCCTTGGCGCGCATCCCGGCCATTCCCATCGCCAGGTTGCCGACTTTGGTGGAGAACACGCCGATAGCGCCCACGCTCTCGCGCCTCAACTCGCGGAAGTTTGCCCCTGCGATGCGTGCTTCAGTCGTGGCGATAGAGGCCAGGCGCAGACCGGACGGCCTGTTGGTGATAAAGTCCGTCTTCCCCGCGCAGTCTCCCGCGGCAAAGATATCGTCGTCGCTGGTGCGCATATAGCGGTCCACCCAGATGTCCCGCCGCTCCCCTATCTTTAGCCCGGCGTCCTGAGCAAGTTTCACGTTGGGTCGCACACCGATTCCAAAGATGACGACGTCTGCCTCTAGTTCCTCACCACTGCTGAGTTTCACGCCCTTGACTTTGCCATCTCCCAGGATGGCCATCGCCTGGTTGTTCGTCATCACCTTGATGCCCCGTTCGGCGAGTGCCTCCTCCATCCGCATGCAGATGTGCTCGTCAAAGACCAGGAAGAGGCAGTGGGGGAGCATCTCGACCACGGTGACGTTCAGGCCGCGCTTCTTGCACTCGTCGGCCATCTCTAGCCCGATAAAGCCCCCACCGATGACAACCACATCCTGGGCCTTGTCCAGGGCCGCTAGAAGGTTGTTCAGGTATGGAACGTCCTTCTTGATGCTGAACACTCCTTCCAGATCCACGCCGGGCAGGGGCGGGACAAGGGGTGTAGAGCCGGTACCCAGGAAGAGTTTCTCGTAGCCGATGGTCTCCCCCCCGGCAGTAGCGACCGTTTTCGCCTCCCGGTCTATGGAGGTGACCTCGTCAACGATCAGGTCAATGCCGTTCTTGGAGAGCGCCGCATCCGGGATCAGGTTATTGTCCGTGGAGCCCACCGTGCCAAAGATGTACGGAATGCCACAGGGGATCAGCACTTGTTCCTCTTTGCGGACAAGTGTGATCTTGGCATCGGGATAGTGACGCCTTATGGTGATCCCTGCCACGAGTCCGGCGGCGCTGCCGCCGATGATCAATGCATCTGTCTTTATCATTCTGAAATCTCCTTTTATGTTATGTTATTTCATCCAATTTGTCATGCCGGGAGACGCTGATTTTGTTCGAGCGTTCCCCAACGATGTGCCGTGTTCGTCTCTTTACTCTCTCTATCTTTACCTCCTCGTAGGCTTGTTGTCGTGGAACAAGGTGGTGCTCGAGTCGTTCGGCCTTACAGGAAACTCTCCAGGAACGTACTGACCTCTGATTGGCGGAACACCGGCCCGTCCAGGCAGACGAGTTTTTCGCCCATATTGCAACGGCCGCACTTGCCAATGCCACAGTGCATACGGGCCTCGAGCGTGATCAACATTTGGTCTTCCGAAAAGCCCAACTTGTTCAACGTCTTGCCAACAAAGTAGATCATGATAGGCGGGCCGCAAGTGATAGTTGTGGTGCTCTCCGGCGACGGGGCGACTTGTTCCAGGATCTGGGTGATCAACCCCACGTTGCCCGTCCATCCCTCCGCCGGCCGGTCAATGGTGACGTGCATCTCTGTATCGGGCGCACTATTCCACTCGTCGTATTCGTCGGTAAAGACCAGCAGATCGGGGCTGCGCGCTGCCCAAAAGATGGTCAGGTGGCCATAGTCGGCGCGGTGGTTCAGGATATACTGAATGACTGGACGCAGGGGGGCACCGCCGATGCCGCCGCCCAACACGACGATATTCTGCCCCTTGATCTCTTCCATTGGAAAGTGATTGCCCAGGGGGCCACGGATGCCCACTGTGGAGCCCAGTGGCAGCATGTGGATGTGGCGGGTCACGTGCCCCACATTGTTGATAGCGACCTCGATAGCAGGGCCACACTCAGGGATGTTGGCGAACCCAAATGGCGCTTCGCCCACGCCAAGAGCAGAAAAGAAAAGAAACTGCCCCGGTTTCCAGACGGAGAACTTGTCTCGCTCCGCCGGGTCATTGAGTTCGATCTGAAACAACCTGATGTTTGTGGCCAGTTTCCTCGTGCCAACCAAAGTCCCTAGATAAGGACGCATGGGATTCTCTTCAGTCATGCTTTCCCCCTCTGTGCCAGATCGTGTAGCACCTCACTGATGTCTATGTTTACGGGACAGACAGCGATACATCGTCCACAGCCCACACATCCAAAGGGCACGTCGTAGTCTGTGGGAACGTAGTAAAACTTGCAGTAAAAGCGGTTACGCGACCGCTGATCGGGGTTGGCACGCGGGTTGGCTCCACCCGCCACAGTGCGATAATTCACACCCTGGCAACTATCCCAACTGCGCACCCGCCGCGTGATGCCACTGCCGTCAGGGTGAACCACCTTCTCATCGCGCACGTCAAAGCAGCGGCAGGTCGGGCAGACGTAGACGCAGGCGCGACAACCCAGGCATCGCTCGCCCACCCTGTCCCAGTAGACATCGTTGAACGAGTCCAGCCACGTCTGTTCCGTTGGCATCTCGAATGTTTCGTTGAGTTTCGGCTCCGGCAGCGCCAGCCCTTCCACTTCTTGCAACTGGATCCCCTGAGCAAGTTTTTCGCCTTTTTCAGTGACGATTTGCACGGCGTAGCCATCCTCGACCTGGGTCAATAGAATGTCCACGTCTTCACTGCTATTTGGTGCGCCGCCCACGCTGGTGCAGAAGCAATTCTCCCACATCTCCGGGCAGGACAGCCCCACCAACGTCGTGTTGCGGCGGCGTTGGGCGTAGTAGGCATCGGCCGGCTCCTGCTCCAGCATTATCGCGTCCAGTACGCGCATGCCGCGTGCATCGCAGGGGCGGATACCAAAGATCACCTGCGGCTGCTCCACCTTTGGCTCGTGCAATGTCGTCTTGCCACTGGCATCAGTCTCGATGGTAAAGAGCGTTTCGGTTTTGGGAAAGAGAAACTCGCGGGCCGACATTGCAGTGCGCTGAAAGTCCCACGCGATCTCATCGGCGCTGCCCACAGGCTGGTAGAGCGCATACATCCCCGCAGCGGGTGGATTGACCAGGCCCGGCGCTTCACCGATGTTGGATGGCGCGGGTGCGATGAGCGTCACTTGCCGGGCCAGTGCGTCGAGCCAGTCACGTAACGTCTGTGTGTCAATGAATCTCATTGATAGCCTCCTCGCCTGTGAGTTTCGTGATCAGGGGCGTGGGTTCTTCACTCACGCCAGCGTGGTAGCCCCCCATCGTCTGCTCAATCTCTTTGACGATCTTGCGGTTGAGGAGGCTGAGCGGGATACCCATCGGGCAGACCATTTCACAGGCATTACATTCACCGCAGCGACCTGCCAGGTGAAAGGCCCGGGTAATGTGAAAGAATGCTTTCTCTGGAATGGCATCGCTAATGCCGATCCACAACGAGTCGTCGCGTTCAGATTCACACACATCGCAGAAACAGCCAGGACAGGCCTGACGGCAGGCGTAACAGCGGATGCAGCGATCGAGTTCGCCCAGCCAGTAAGCCAGCCTGTCCTCCCTTGGCAGCGCCTCCATATCCTCGACGTCGGTGTAGGTATCAGCGATGTCAGAGACCTCTGGCGGTGTGCCAAAGAGCGCATCGTAAAGCAACGGCACCCGCTGGCTACAACGCGCACATCGCGCCTCCAGCGTGCCGTCGGCATTCTGCATCCCCGGGCAGGCCACGCCGATGATGTAGACTTTGTCGCGCTGTACCTGATTCTCATTCAGCAGCACCTGCAACGAACGCGCATCGCACGGCTTGACCAGAATCCCGGTGGTTGGTACCTCCTCGCCTTTCTTGCGCGGCTTGTTGCGCCGGTTCAGGTATGTAACCAGGTTATGGTCGCAGCGGGTGTTAAAGACCAGCCGGCCAACTTCGTCTGGCTCGTGGATGAACGCCGGGCGCACACGGCCCGTCGGCCCGACCTCGTAGCCGATCACACATTCTACCGTCTCACTTTCCAGTAGTTCTCGCACCTTGGTGCCAAGTTCTTCGATCAAGGTGCACCTCCTTCCATTCGTAGCGGCGCCGAAAGCGGCCCCAACGGGCGCACGTCTTTGACGAATTCTGTAGTCACCTGGGCGAATTGCGGGCTCTCGGCGGCGGAAACCCACCTGAGCCGCAGCCGATCAGGCTCGACACCCATATAGATCAGCAGATTGCGCAAGAGCGGGATGCGCTTGACCGTGCGATGGTTGCCACTATCGTAGTGGCAGTCACCGATGTGACACCCCAGCACGATTACGCCGTCGGCGCCAGACATGAACGCTTTCAGGATCAACTCGGCCGAGACGCGGGCGGAACACATCACGCGCACCGGCAGAACATTGGGCGGCGACGGTATCCGCGCCACACCGGCACTGTCGGCCGCGGCGTAGGAACACCAGTTACACAGAAACGCGACAATCTTGGGTTCAAATCCTTCGATTGCGTTAGACGACGATTTGCTCATAGAACACCCCCATAATCTGCCCGACCAATTGGTCATCGGTAAAGTGTAGCGGCGTGATGGCGTCTGACGGGCAGGCTGCGGCACAGGAGCCACACCCCTTGCACAGGGCAGCATTTACGCTCGCTTTACCATCTTCGCCCAGACTGATGGCCTTGTATGGACAGACAACGACACATTTGCCACATCCCGTGCAATAGCGGGTCAGCACGTACGAAACCGTCGGCGAGATCGTAACCTCGCCCTTGTCCAGCAGCGCCAGCGCCATGGACGCCGCCGCGCCAGCGTGGGCCACTGTATCCGGCACGTCCCTGGGACCCTGGGCAGTACCAGCCAGGAACACGCCGTCGGTGTTCGTCTCCACCGGGCGCATCTTGGGATGTGCTTCGGCAAAGAAACCGTCCTCGGAGCGGCTCAGTCCAAAGAGGGAAGCCACTTGACTGGCGTCGTGTGGGGCTTCGATGGCCGTGCTGAGCACCACCATGTCCACGTCCGCCTGCACCATGCGGCCCAAATTGGCGTCCTCTCCCTTGACGCGCAGTTGGCCGTACTTTTGCCCATTTTGCGGCTCCAGCACCTCCACCTCGGCGCCACGGCCACGCACAAAAGTGACGCCCTCCTTCTGCACCCGCTCGTAGAACTCTTCGTAGGCCTTGCCGAAGGCGCGCATGTCCATGTAGAACTCGTACACCTCGGCCCCGGTCTTGTCGCGCACCAGGTGGGCCTGCTTGAGCGAGTACATGCAGCAGATGCGGGAGCAGTAGGGATGAGCGTTGTGATCCCGGCTGCCGACGCAGTGGATGATCGCCACGCGCTCGGGCTTGCGTCCATCGGCGGTCAGGATCTCGCCGCCGGTGACGCCACCGGCGTTGGAGAGACGCTCGAACTCGAGGCCGGTGATGATGTTGGGCGACTTGCCATAGGAATACTGGGAAAGTTGGTGGGGGTCCCACATCTCAAAGCCGGTGGCGACGATGATGGCCCCCACGTCCAGTTCCAGTACCTCGTCCTGCTGCTCAAAGTTGATCGCGCCGGCCTCGCACACCATCTCGCAGACTCCGCAGGCGTCCGCGATCTCGCCGTTGGTGCGGTCGTTCTGGCGAAAGCGGATACAGGCGTCGGTGTCAATCACCGGCACACGGGGCACCGCCGTCAGCGATGGTACCCAGATAGCCGAGGTTGGCCCTAGCGGTTTTTCCTGGTAGACCGCTTCTTTCTCCAGCACGATCTCGATGGCACCGGTGGGGCACACGATGGTGCAGGCCCCACAGCCGATGCACTGGCGAGTCTTTTCCAGGAAAGGCGGCCCCACGCGGCGCTCGATGCCCCGCTGGGAAAAGTTCAGCACGTCGGCCTTGACCAGTTCGTGGCACGTGCGCACGCACAGGCCGCAGAGGATACATTTCTCGTCCGGTGTGTCCGTCGGGAAAGGTGGCTCCGTGATGCCGTACTCCCGTGCCAGGTCCTGGATGAGCGGCACGTTGGGGCAGCGTGAGAGAAGCAGCTCCAGGACAACCTTGCGGGCCTCCCTGACAGGCGGGGAATTGGTTTTGATCTCTAGCCCATCCCACGC
>CAYQTW010000045.1:1008-12744 GCA_964420485.1 uncultured Anaerolineales bacterium | reverse complement strand
CGAGAATTTTAAGGTTCAACCACTTGACAAGACTTAGAACATCTCAGGACAGGCTGCCAGATCCAGGCCAGGAGCGGGGATTTGACAATCCCCTCGGAGCGATTTCGGATCTGCTGAAACTGGCCGAATCGTGATTTTCTGGTACAATACTGCGCTTGTGTACAAAAAGTAGGCGTTCAGCCAGCACACGTCACCGGCTGAACGTTTTTTCATGCAGGTTCTCAAAGGGGGAAAAATATGAGCACAAAGAAAGAAGCACCCATCGAAAAAGTACGCATCATTGGCATATTCGCCCATGTGGACGCCGGCAAGACCACCACGTCGGAGGCGATTCTGTATCATTCAGGGCGTATTCACCGCACCGGGAACATTGACGATGGCGATACACAACTGGACTGGATGGAGCAGGAGCGGGAGCGCGGCATCACCATCACCGCCGCCGCTACCGCCTGCCACTGGCACGGCCACCGCATCAACCTGATTGACACGCCCGGCCACATTGACTTTACCGCCGAAGTAGTGCGCTCGATTCGCGTCATTGACGGCGCGGTGATCGTGCTGTGCGGCGTGGGCGGCGTCGAACCGCAGACCGAATCGGTCTGGATGCACGCCAACCGCGAGAACCTGCCGCGCATCATCTTTATCAACAAACTCGACCGGCTGGGCGCTGACTTTGAGCGCGTGCTGGGCGAGGTGCGCGAGCGGCTCACGCCACGCGCTGTGCCGCTGCAACTACCCATCGGTCTCGAAGGTGACTTTACCGGCGTCGTGGACCTCATCGGCCAGCAGGCGTTGATCTGGCGCGATGGCGCGGACGATCCGGCGGTGGAACCGATCCCGGTTTCGATGCAAGAGCAAGTTGCTGCGGCGCGAGAGGCACTGCTGGACACCATCTGCGAGACAGACAAGACGCTGCTGGAGCAACGGCTGGCGGGGCACGAACCCGACACAGAGGCTCTCGTGGCGACGCTGCGTCGTGCCACCATCGCCAGCAAACTGGCACCGGTGTTGTGCGGGGCTTCGCGCAAGCGTTTCGGCGTACAACCTCTGCTCGACGCTGTCGTCGCCTACCTGCCGGCGCCGGTGGATATGCCCCCTACACTGGGCATCGTCCCCGGTCACGCGGAAGAAATCGTCGAGCGGCCCGACGACCCTGCCGCCCCCCTGTGCGCCGCCGCCTTCAAGATCGTCACCGACCCACACGTGGGACACCTGACCTGGATACGAGTCTTCTCCGGTCGTTTGAAGGTTGGCGAGACAGTCTACAACCCGCGTGCGGACGTGGAGGAGCGGGTGGGACGTATCTACCGTATGCACGCCAACCGGCGCGAGCAGGTGGATCACCTGGCCGCCAGTGACGTGGTGGCACTCGTGGGCGTCAAATCGGCCATCACCGGCGACACGCTCTGTGACCCGGCCCACCCCATTGCGTTGGAGACGTTCAAGTTTCCGGAGCCGGTCATCGCGGTGGCGCTGACAGCGACCTCACACGACGAGCAGGAAAAACTGCGCCGGGCTGTGACACGGCTGTGCGACGAGGACCCCACATTGATCAGCCGCTTCGACCCGGAGACGGGCGAGGAGACGCTGTCCGGAATGGGGGAACTGCACCTGGAGATCGCCGTGGACCGGCTGCGGACCGAGTTTGGCCTCATCGCGCAGGTGAGCCCGCCGCAGGTTTCCTACCGCGAGACGGTGCGCCAGACAGTCGAGACGACCGGTACTTACAAAAAGCAGACCGGCGGCCACGGCCACTTTGCCGAAGTACGCCTGCGCGTCGAGCCGCTAGAGCGCGGGGAGGGTATCGTCTTTGAGAACGAGGCTCCTCCCTCCGAGTTCCCCCGCGACTTTGTGCGCCCCACCGAACTGGGCGTGCGCGACGCGCTGGAAAAGGGCATCATCGCCGGCTACCCGGTCACCGACGTGCGCGTGACGCTACTGGGCGGCAAGTTCCACGAGGTGGACTCGGCGGCGATGGACTTTCAGATTGCCGGCTCAATGGCGGTGCGGCAGGCAGTGCGGCAGGCCCATCCTGCGCTGCTCGAGCCGGTAATGCGGGCTGACATCAACGTCGGCGAGGAGCACATGGGCGCAATCGTGGCCGACATTGGCCGGCGGCGGGGCAGCGTGAACGCCATGCACGTGCGAGGCAGTATGCGCAACGTAGACGGCGAAATGCCGTTGGCCGAGGCCCGGGGCTACGCCACCGACCTGCGCAGCCTCACCCAGGGCCGGGGCACCTTCACGCTCGAGTTCCGCCGTTACGACTTTGTGCCGGATTCCATCGCCGAACAGATCATCAAGCAGCGCCGGGAAGAAGGCAAGATTCCGAAGCGGTAGGGGCTTTCTATGGATTCTTGAGCGTCTCGTCGTGGCGGCCCACGTTACGCAGGACGAGCAAGTCCCCACGGCGCTCGTAGGTGATGCGGTGATCCAGGTCAACGCGGGCGTAGAATATGCCACGGTAGCCGGACAGACGCCTGGCACGCAGGCTGGGGTGGCGAAAATCCTGATCAAGCAAAGCGAGAGTGCGCCTGACCTTTTTGCGAATGTGCGCCGGCAACTTGAAGAGCGCATGATTAAAGCGTTCGGTACGACGTACTGGCAATCACTGCACCTCACCGGCAGACAATTCGGCCTCTTGTCGCTCAAGATCGGCAATCAGGTCTGCCATAGTTTCAAAATCATCATAACGACCAGTCGCCAAGTCCTCATCCGCCTCCCGCTCAGCTGCCTGCCACGCGGGGGTGTAGTAGAACGCTTCATCAGCATCTCGCAGCCGGCTGGGGCGCAACAGGATCGTGCGGTCGGCGCGGACCTGTGCGGTCAAAAAGTCGCCCTCGTACACGCCAGCCGCTTCCCGTATGACAGTCGGAAGCGTAATCTGATACTTTTCACGAACCTCGATAGTTTCCATCCCTGACCTCCATTCTCCACTCTTATGATACCACATCTCACCCGGATCGCCAAGCGTGTGACTTGACTATTTAGGCAATCTGGGGCAACATGGGTTGCAATGGCGATCCGCTACCTGCATCAAATCCAGGGTTTCAACCGCAACGCCCGCCTCTACCTGCTGTCTGCCTTCATCCGTGGCGTCCAGTTTGGCATCTTTCGCCTGATCTTTAACCTTTACATCGTCAGCCTGGGCTATCGCCAGGACTTTTTGGGACTGCTATGCGCGCTCGACCCACTGGTGATGCTACTGGCCTCCCTGCCGGCAGGTCTGTTGAGCAACCACATCGAGCGCAAGTGGATACTGCTCCTGAGCAGCACGGGGCGGCTGCTCGCGCTGATGGGCTTTGTGTTCGCCCCCGGCGCGACGGGACTACTGGTCAGTTCGGTCGTCCTGGGTGGGGCCAAGGCGTTGCTGCACGTCTCGCGCCTGCCCTTTATCACAGAGAACTCGGATGAGCGCAACCGCACCACTCTCTTTAGCGCCGATTTCGCGCTGCTGATGCTGGCCGGCTTCCTCGGCAACCTGATAGGCGGTTGGTTGCCGAGATGGCTGGGAACCTGCACCGGGGCGGCAGCCGAAAGCGCGGCCACCTATCGCCTCACCGTGGCGGCGATGGCCGTCCTGGTTGCCCTGGCGACGATACCTTACATCTTCTTGCAGCCCCAGCGAGATGTAGGGGCGCGGCAACCGCCCCCCTACCACCCCCAGCCCGCGCGCAGCGCACACCTCGTTGATGGGCGAGATGTAGGGGCGCGGCAACCGCCCCCCTCCCCTTGGGCGACGCTCCGCGAGTGGCCCTTGCTGGTCAGACTGCTCCTGCCCACCCTGCTGATCTCGTTGGGCACGGCGCTGCTGCTGCCTTTCCTGAACCTGTACATGAAACAGACCTTTGCCCTGCCCGACGGTACGCTCGGCCTCATCTTTGCCGTCGCCGACCTGTGTACCGGCCTGGCGCTGCTCGCGGCGCCGCTCCTCGGCGAGCATTGGGGCACGGTGAAAGCCGCCGCCATCACGCAGGCAGCGACGACGCCATTCTTGCTGACCCTGGGCTTTGTGCCGACGTTGCCTGTTGCCGTCACCGCGCTGTGGGGGCAGGCCGGGCTGATGCACACCAGCACTCCTCTGTATTCGACTTTTTTGATGGAGCGGGTGAAACCCCGGCAACGTGGCACAGTCTCCAGCCTGCGCAACATGGCCTGGACGTTCGGACGTGCGGTGGGGCAATCGCTGAGCGGGCTGGTGCAGGTGCAGTGGGGTTTCGGGCCGCTGTTCGCCGCCAGCACCGCGCTCTACCTGACAAGCGCAGGACTGATCTGGACATTCTTCACTCGAAAGGAGAAATCACCATGAATCTGAAGAACACTGTCACCCACGATTGGGATTGGTGGGCCTACCAATTCCGTGTCGTCCACCGTCAGGGCATCAAAGGCATTGACTTTTGGGACGACCGTCTGATCACTTTTGTCGTGGATGTGCTCGACCTCGAGCCCGGCGAACGACTGCTCGACCTGGCCTGCGGCTCTGGCGTGCATGCGCGGCGGTTCGCGCAGCATGGGATCGAGGTAGTCGGGCTCGACATCGCCCCTAGACTGGTGCGCTACTGCACCGAGCAGGCCACCACCGAGGGGCTAGACAACGTCACCTTCGTCGAGGGGGACATGCGCACGTTGACCTACCAGGAGGAATTCGACGCTCTGGTCATACTCAGCACCAGTTTCGGCTTTTTCGACGATGAGACCAACCAACAGGTGCTCGAAGGCGTGGCCCGGGCGATCAAGCCAGATGGGCGACTGCTACTACAACTTTCGGACCCCCACACCTTTGTCGAGCGGCAAAAGGCGCGCTACTACTGGCAGGAGCGGCCAGAGGGCATCTACTGGACAGAAGCCTGGTTTGATCCGGCCACGTGCATCAGCCACGGCGCCTTTCGCTTCACCGACAACGACGGCGTGACGCACCTGTGGGACGACCACGAGCGCGTGCGGCTCTACACGCTGCCCGAATTGCGCGTCAGGTTCGAGCGGGCCGGGTTAAAGATCAGCGCGGCTTATGGCGACATCCTGCTTCCCTCCGCGCCCTACGGCCCCGACTGCCACCAGGAGATGATCGTGGTGGGGAGACGTTCCTAGACTCGTACCTGCTCAATAAAGTGGGGCAATGTAGCCGAGGTTTCCATACCTCGCGGACATAACGCGCTATGGAAAGCGCGGCTACGTTAAAAGTGCCCCAGAATATTGAGATGATACCTAGACTCGGTGGATCCAAAATCGCTCCGAGGGATTGCCAAATCCCCGCTTTGGGCCTAGATCTGGCGATCCAGGCCGAGCAAATTTGGATCTACCGAGATTTTATCTCCGCAAAGTCGCCACGAGCCGCAAGGGGTTCAGCAGCAGGTCCAACCCGGCGTTGACGTGGGGCACGACGATGTCGGCCACGTTCAACGTCTCCACAGCCAGCCCCTCTTCGCCCAGCACGGCGATGGCGAGAGATGCTTCGCCCAGCATCTCCGCATCGTTCGCGCCGTTGCCGATGGCGCACACGGACTCGCCTCCCAATGCCCGCACGCAGGCTGCTTTTTGCGCGGCCTCGCCTGCGGGCGCGATGCGTATTGCTTTGATCCCCAACTGCGCGTCAATGATCTGTTGCCGCCCTCGGGTGTCGGCGGTAATCATATACACCTCAGCCGAGCGGCGCAGGTCGGCCAATCGCCGGGCCACTCCCTCTGCCAGCCGCCCATCTACCGCTATAGTGCCGTTGACGTCCAGCACGAGGTGTTTCAAACAATACACGCCACGCCCCGGCACTTTTATCTCGATCATCACTACACCTCCTCAATCCGTCTTTTCCTGAGCAGTGGTCACGAGTGCTTACATACCACCAAGGACGAAAATGTAGACGCGCTTTCCGTAGCGCGGAATGGAATCCGCACCTACGGGTTATTTTCGGAACAGGCCCACCGTGAACATTGCGGCTCCGATCAGAGTCAGCGCCAAATCCGCTACCTGGTCGGCCCGCCAGCCTGCCACCAGCGGCACTTGATCGGCCCGCACGAACCCCAGCCCGCACGAGCCGACGGCATAGAGGGTCAGCCAGAGCGGGAACACCAACCCTTCAAACCGCGCGTCTCGCCCCGCGACGACGACAGCCGCCAGCGCGACCGCGCCCCACCCTGCTCCTAACAGTTGCACCGCCACTCGCGGCGCCCACAAGCCGTAGAGATCGGGGAGTTCCAGACTCAGCGTCCACAGGAGTCCTTGTCCGGGATAGATATCTAACCCATAAGCGCAGCCGGTCAGCAGGCATCCCAGCCAGGCCCAGACCGCCAGCACCGCAGCGCCCGGCGTCAGCACGTCCAGCGCCAGCCGCGACGAGGTGCGCCGGACAGCACAAGCGACCAGCACGGCGACCAAAGCGCCTACGAGCGCCCCGTGCCAGGCCAGCCCCCCATCCCACAGTCGCAACGCCTGGCGCACGTGATTGCCATAGTAAGCCCAGTTGGCCGCGACGTACACCGCGCGGGCGCCGATCAACCCACCCAGCGCAGCGACCAACGCCGCATCCAACACTGGCACAGGATCGAGTTCGCGTCGCCGCGCTGCCAGATAGACCATCACCGCGCCGCAAAGCAGCCCGATGTCGAGCAGGGCAGTGTAACTTGTCACGGTGAAAGAGCCAAGATGAAACAACACCGGGTACAATCCAGGCCTCCCAGGCTACGTGGGGTAGGTTCAGCGACAGAGTATAACACAATCACCAGACAACACAAAGCCACCTCGACGAGGCGGCTTTGTGGTATCGCCGTGACTTGTGCCCTCCCGGCGATCGGAGGGATAGATAACCTCCGTAAATCCCAAATTGCCCCGAGGGGATTGCCAAATCCCCGCTTTGGGCCTGGATCTGGCAGCCTGTCCTGAGCCTGCCGAAGGAATCCAGGCCGAGCAAAGACGGAAATATCTACCTTACATTGGAGTGGCGCTGACTATTTGAGTTCGACGACTGCGCCACCGGCCTCCAGTTTAGACTTGGCGTCCTCGGCTGCATCCTTGGCGACGGCTTCCAAGACGGTGCTAGGCGCGCTGTCCACCAATTCCTTGGCATCCCTCAAACCCAGGGCAGTGAGTTGCCGCACGGCCTTGATGACCTCGATCTTTTTGGGGCCGATCTCTTTGAGCACGACGTCGAATTCGGTCTGCTCCTCCTCCGGCTCAGCCGCTGTCGCAGCGGGCATAGCGGTCATCGCCACCGGCGCTGCCGCGCTCACACCCAACTTTTCCTCCAGCATCTTGACTAGATCAGATGCTTCCAGCAACGAGAGTTTGCTGACTTCTTCTACAATCATTTCCAGGTCTGCCATAGTTTCTTTTCCTCCTAACTAATTTAACTAATCAATGTTACTACTCAGGCTACCCTCCCGCAGGTTACGATTTGCTGTATTCGCAGACTTGCATAGCCGTTGGGATGTGCTTTTGCGTCGAAAACCCGTCCAAACCTGCGGGAGGGTGAGTAGTAACTAATCAACTAACCAACTGCGGCCTGCTCCATTCCAGGCGCCGACTCTTGCAACTTGGTCACATAAGCCTGCAAGACGTTCATGACCTGCCGGATACTGCTGGCAACGACGCCCACTACCTGGCTGGCTGGAGCGTTGATGGTACCGAGCACCTGGGCCAGGAGTACTTCGCGCGGCGGAAGATCGGCGATGGTGAATACTTGCTCCATCGAAATCTCAGCCGGGCCCACCAATCCGCCCTTGACGTGCAATGTCTCCAGGTTCTTTGCCGCATCCTTCAGCGTCTTGGCCACCGGCGGCACCTCGTCGTAGCAAAAACCGACGGCCGTTGGCCCAATCAGCCACTCCTCCGGCAGTGACATTCCCGCTTCCTTCAAGGCCAGTGCCATCAGCCGGTTCTTGACCACCTGGAACTTGGCCCCGATAGGGCGCATTGCGTTCCTGATCTTGCTCATATCGTCCACACCCAAGCCTCGATAGTCAGCCAGGATGATTCCCTGGCTCTGCTCGAGTTGCTCGACGTACTGTGCGACGAGTTCAGCCTTGCGCTGCTTTGAAATTGCCAATCCTGCTCACCTCCTTGAAAAAATGAAAAATCCCCGCGCCATGCCGACGCAGGGACACTCTTCACTCAACCTACCAACGAATGATCGTGCCTTGCCTCGGCAGGACAGATTGAGCACCCTGGGGCGCGCCTGCTGTCTTTGGCTACAGGTTGTCCGAACGATTCTAGAACGAAACCTCCAACGCTTGAGCCTCGATTGGATCTATCTTGATGCCAGGCCCCATCGAAGACGTAACCGTGATCTTGCGCAGATACACTCCCTTGCTGGCAGAAGGCTTGGCCTTTTTGACCACATCCATGATCGCCGCGAAATTACCGAGCAGTTTCTCGACTGGGAAACTAACCTTGCCGATAGGCACGTGCAGGTTAGAGGTCTTGTCCACGCGGAACTCGACGCGACCGGCTTTTGCCTCCCGGATCAGACGGGGCAGATCATCGGCCGGGGCTATCGTGCCCGCCTTGGGACTGGGCATCAGTCCTCGTGGCCCCAGAACGCGCCCCAGTCGCCCTACCTTGCCCATCATCTCCGGCACAGCGATGGCCACGTCAAAGTCCGTCCAGCCATTCTGGATCTTTTTGATCCACTCATCGTCAGAGGCTACATAGTCGGCGCCAGCCTCCTGGGCGATTTTGTCCGCCTCACCGGCGGCAAAGACCAGCACGCGCACATCCTTGCCCAGTCCGTGAGGTAGCAGGACCACAGCACGCACCTGCTGGTCGGCGTGGCGTGGGTCTACACCCAACCGAAAGTGCACGTCCACCGTAGCATCAAACTTGGCGTAACTGGTCTCTTTTACCAGTTCCAACGCCTCCCGTGATGAGTAGAGCCGCATACGGTCTACTTTCTCCGATGCTTCTCTATACTTTTTACCTCGTTTCGGCATCATTCCTCCTGTGTGGTTCTAACGGGCTACGCCCTCCCACAATTTGACCTACAACTAATCTACGACTTGTATCCCCATACTGCGTGCAGTGCCCTCAATCTGGCGCATCGCTCCTTCCAGGGTGATGGCGTTCAGATCCTTCATCTTTAACTCTGCGATCTCTTCCAACTGAGCACGGGTGATACTTCCGACCTTGTCACGATTGGGTTCGGCTGAACCACGCTCCACGCCCGCCGCCTTGCGCAGCAAGCCAGGCGCAGGCGGTGTTTTGAGAACAAACCTGAATGACTTGTCGTGGTAAACGGTGATCTCTGCCGGGATGATACTCCCTATCTGCCCTCCCGTGCGGGCGTTGTATTCCTTGCAGAATGCCATCAGATTGATACCGTGCTGCGCCAGCGCCGGCCCCACCGGAGGAGCCGGATTGGCCTTCCCGGCCTCAATTTGTAATTTTATCACTGCTTTGATCTTTTTCATCGTCCTCCATCCCAATACTTAGGTTTTCTCTACTTGCAAAAAGTCGAGTTCGACCGGCGTCTCGCGGCCAAAGAAGGAAACCAGCACCCGCACCTTGGCCCGTTCCATATCAATCTCATCCACCAAACCGATAAACTCGTTGAAAGGGCCATCAATGATGCGCACCTTTTGGCCCGACTTGAACGTGACCTTGATCTTGGGGGCCTCGGCCTCCATGCGCTTCATGATGGCCTGCACCTCTTCGGAGCGCAGGGGCGTCGGCTCGTTCCCCATCCCCACGAACCCGGTCACACCCGGCGTGTTGCGCACTACGTACCAGGAATCATCGCTCAAGGCCATCTGCACCAGGATATAGCCCGGAAAAATGCGTCGTTCAATCGTCCGTCGCTTCCCGTCGCGGACTTCCACCTCGTCTTCGGTCGGGACTACGACCTGAAATATCCGATCCTGCATCCGCATCGTCTCGATGCGCTGCTCCAGGTTGTGCTTGACCTTGTTCTCGTAACCAGAGTAGCAATGAATAACATACCAGGACCGGCTGTCTTGAGGTTCAGATACCTCGGCCTCCGCAACTGCTTCCTCGGCCTGGGTCTCTGTGACCTCGACGGCGGCTTCCATCACCTCAGAGGTCTGCGCCTCCGGCGTGGCATCCTCCACAGATTGCTCCGGTGGGTCTCCCTCCCCTGACGTGGTCAATGCCGGCATATCGGCATTACCCTCTGCCGTAACCTCTGCGTCAAGTCCGATTTCTTCCGTGACCATCACTGTTACCAGTCCACCCTACTATGCTGTCTCCCGATTCAGTATCACAAAGGCCACTATGCCCCCAACTGCAACGACGATCAAAGCGCCGATGGCAATCGCGCTGCCGTCAATGATCCCGCTCAGTTCCAGAGCAAACAGGTAATCAAGTAGGCCCAATAAAATAGCCATGGAAACAGTGACGATCAGGACGACTTTTGTCAGGTTCCAGGCCTCCTGACGAGTGGGCCAATGTACCTTGTGTAGTTCTGCGCGCGTCTCGCGCAAGTAGCGCACAATAGCATTTTCCTTCTTTTTCCCTGGCTTTGTTTTCGTCTTTGCCACGTCTAGTATCCCCCTATCACAAATCACCCTACATTTCAAGACACCGCCTCTACGCACGGGCGGTGTCTTGAAATCCAACTCAGGCAGGCCAGGCAGGAATCGAACCCGCAACCTACGGTTTTGGAGACCGCCGCTCTGCCAAATTGAGCTACTGGCCTGTGAATCTCCTACTACTTTGTCTCCCGGTGCAACGTGTGTCTCCGGCAACGGGGACAGAACTTGTTCAACTGTATACGACTTGAATCGTTACGCCGATTCTTTTCGGTCGTATAGTTATGCTCTTTACATTCTGTGCAGGCAAGTGTAATCACCTGTCGAACTGCTTTCTTGGCCATAAAACCACCTTGTTCACTATGAATTTCACACAGAGCCCACGATGGGATTTGAACCCATGACCCCACCCTTACCAAGGGTGTGCTCTACCGACTGAGCTACGTGGGCTAATTCCAAATCACTGCTTGTCAACCCAGTCGCTGCCAATTTTACCTCATTTCGCCAATGTGTCAAATCTGAAAAAGCACCGGCATCAAGAGCCGGTGCTGACTTTCCAGCGGTGCCTGTTCACGGCAGCGCCTTCTGTGAGTACCCCCGCCGCGACTTGAACGCGGGCCCCCGGCTTCGGAGGCCGGTGCTCTATCCACTGAGCTACGGGGGCGTGCAATGCCTTTTATACCACACAAAACCCTAAAACGCAAGTTCGCGCTACGAGGCCAGCCGCGCCGCCAGCCGGATCGCCTCCACCATACTCTCCTCGCTCGCCACACCCTGCCAGGCGATGTCAAAGGCCGTGCCGTGATCCACCGATGTGCGCACGATGGGCAGCCCCAACGTCACCGCCACGCTGCGCTCAAAGCCGTGGGTCTTTACGGGAATGTGCCCCTGGTCGTGGTACATCGCCACCACCACGTCAAACTCGCCCCGGATGGCGCGGAAAAAGACCGAGTCGGCCGGGATAGGGCCATGGACGTCTATCCCCTCCGCCCGCGCCGCCTCGACCGCCGGCCCGATGACCTCGATCTCCTCCCGCCCCAGCAATCCCTCGTCGCCACCGTGGGGATTGAGCGCAGCCACGGCCAGGCGTGGATGCGGGATACCCATCCCTTCAGCAGCGTTCAGGGCAAGCCCGCGCAGCCCCTCGTCGGTCTGGCGGATCGTCTCCAGCACACGCTCGCGCGTGATATGCGCCGCCACCTCCCGCAGTGGCACGTGGCGCGTGACGTGCACCACCCGCAGTCCGGGCGTCGCCAGCATGGTC
>CAYQTW010000045.1:0-998 GCA_964420485.1 uncultured Anaerolineales bacterium | reverse complement strand
CTGCTCTGCGCCGGTTAGCGCCGCCAGTAACTCGGTGTGCCCGATGTGGGGGCAGCCAGCAGCCCGCAGTGCCGCCTTGTGCACCGGCCCGGTGACAATACCATCCACCTGTCCGGTCAGCGCTAGTTCGACCGCCCGCTCAACGTAGGCCACCGCCGCTCGTCCCGCCAGCGCCGATACCCGGCCTCGCTGCAACGCGGCGGAGTCCACGTTGCGCAGGTCGAGCACATCCGGCGTGGTGGGGTCGAAGCGAGCCTCGGGCACGCTGGCGATGGGATGCAGGGCCAGCGGGACGGTCACCAGCGCCACCACCTGCGCCAACACGCCCGCGTCTCCGACGACGAGTGGCCGGCAGTCATCCCACACCTCACCCCGCGCCAACGCCCGGGCCGTGACCTCCGGCCCCACACCGGCGGGGTCGCCCATCGTGATGGCAATGATCGGTCGTTTGCTCATAGTCGCAACTCTAATTGGATTTCGTCACTGCTCCTCATGACGAGTGCGTTCCAATTATACCCCACCGTGACGAGGTGGCAAATCCGACCCGCGCGACCGTCACACATCGTGACCGGGTATCTTCTCAACAAGTGGGGGCAACAAGTATGTGGGGCAAGCTTTCTAGCCTGTCCAAGTGGCAGACTGGAAAGTCTGCCCCACAATATTGAGCAGTATCTTTTCAATATTTGGGGGTGTCATTCTGAGCGAAACGCAGTGAAGCGAAGAATCTCACGTTACAGTGCCCAAACCGCCTATCCAAGGCGAGATTCTTCACCTCCGCTGCGCTCCGGTTCAGAATGACAGGCTTGTGATCGAGGTCTTGCCCCACTTTATTGAAAAGATACATTGAGCAGATACGTGCCCGGCTTGTAGGGAGGTGTTGCAGATTCGTGCATTTGTGGTATCTTTCAGCACACTATCCTTGCGGCAAATCAAACTGATGATGGGCGCGACGCTGACCAATCTACCAATTCCCAATCTGGCGCAAAACGGCATGATGG
>CAYQTW010000044.1:10415-13083 GCA_964420485.1 uncultured Anaerolineales bacterium | reverse complement strand
CGCCCCTGTTTGCGATGGGCGATCGCAAGGGTTCGCCCCTGTTTGCGATGGGCGATCGCAAGGGTTCGCCCCTGTTTGCGATGGGCGACCGCAAGGGTTCGCCCCTGTTTGCGATGGGCGACCGCAAGGGTTCGCCCCTACTCTGCACCTCGATCTGCCCTCCGTGGGCCTCGACCAGTTGCTTGACGATAGCCAGTCCCAACCCCGCCCCCCCGGTGGCCCGCGAGCGAGATTTGTCGGCCCGGTAGAAACGCTCAAAGACGTAGGGCAAATCCTCGGCGGCGATGCCGGTCCCCGTGTCCTGCACACTAACCTCGACCCACTGGCCGGCGGTGCGGGCAGCAACACCGATCTTCCCGCCCGGCTCCGTGTGCGTCAGCCCGTTTTCGAGCAGATTGCGCAACACCTGGCCGATCCGCCGAGGATCCACGTCCACGAGAGGTAAATCCTCCGGCAGGTCAGTCTGCAAGGCCACCCCCTCGGCCATTGCCCGGGGCCGTGCCGCTTCGATTGCCCTATCCACCACGTCGGCCAAGGCCACTGGTTGGCGCTCCAGCCCGAGTTGTCCGGCCTCGGCCAGGGAGAGATCCTGCAAGTCGTCCACCAACCGGTTGAGGAGCATCGTCTCTTCGTAAAGCGAGGCAATGACACGCTCATCCGGCTGCACCACGCCATCTTGAATCGCCTCCAGGTAGCCCCGGACGTTGGAAAGTGGAGTGCGCAACTCGTGGGCCACGTCGGCCGTCATATTGCGGCGCAATTGTTCGAGCCGGGCCAGCCCGTCGGCCATACTGTTAAAGGCGCGTGACAGGTCGCCGATCTCGTCCTGGGACGTGATTTCCACCCGCTGGCTCAGGTCCCCTGCCTCCATTCGCCGTGCGGCCGCCGTCAGCGCCTCCACCGGGGCGAGGATGCGGCGCGAGAGGCCCAAGATGAGCAGCACGGCGCCGAGGCCGGCGGCCACGGCGATCAGCAGCAGGGTGCGATTGACAGGAGCCACAAAGTCCTCGCTCCCAGGCTTCCCGCTCCAGCCGGGGAGGTCAGCGTAGAGGACGCCCACCGTTGCCCCGTCATAAGCGATCAGCGCGGCTGGACTCTCCCAGCCTTGTCCCACGGGCTGCCTAACCAACTCCCCCGCGGAATCGGCGACGATCTGTCCCGCTTCGTCGGCCAGGACCACCCGCTCCCCCGCAATCTGCCCTATCTGCTCGACCAGGGGTTGCACATCGGTCCAGTTTCCATGCTGAGCATAGTGCTGGGTCAGGAGCATCTCGAAGCGCCGGTGGCGCATCATCCCCCGGTGCTCCACGTAGCCATGGAACATCCTGGTGGTGACCTGGGTGCCGGCGAGGGCAATGATCCCCACCGCTGCTACCACGATCAGGATCAGCGTCACGAGCAGGCGGAAACGCAGGGTGTGGAACATCTCAATCCTCGCTGAACTTGTAACCCACGCCGTAGACGGTCTTGACGTAGGTCGGCCGCTTGGGGTCCGGCTCAATCTTTTTGCGCAAGTTCTTCACGTGGACGTCCACCGTGCGCTCAAAGCCCTCGAAATCGTAGCCAAAGACACGGTCCAGCAGTTCCAGCCGGGTGAAAGCCCGTCCCGGTTCCGCGGCCAGTACCTCAAGGAGCCTGAACTCGGTGGGCGTGAGGTCCACGACCTGGCCCCGCACCTGCACCTCGTGGCGGCGGCGGTTTATCACCAGATCGGCCAAGCAAATTTCCGGCGGGCCCTGGGGCGCTTTTTCGCCGACCCGGCGCAACACCGCCCGCACGCGGGCCACCAGTTCGCGGGGGCTAAAGGGCTTGGTGACATAGTCGTCGGCGCCCAGATCCAGACCGATGAGTTTATCCGCTTCGGTGGTCTTGGCCGTGAGCATAATGATCGGCACACGGGACTCGTTTTGCAGGATGCGACAGACGTCGAGGCCGTCCACTTCGGGCAGCAGCAGGTCCAACACGATCAGGTCCGGCCGCTTCTGGCGGGCCAGCTCTAGTGCTCTCAGGCCGTCGTAGGCGACGAACACCCGGTAGCCGTCTCGCTCCAGATACAGCCGCACCAGGTCCACGATCTTGTGGTCGTCGTCAACTATCAAGATTTTGCTCTTGGTCATCTTTTCGTGCGCCCCTCTCCCTGCCTATCCAACCTCTAACCCGCCTCCATTATACCGCAAAAATATGAAGAAGCCATAAAGAAGTTGTAAAGGTTCAATATCAGTTTCACACAAACAGTGGGGAGGAGCGCCCCGGCGCTCCTCCCCACACATTGTTCATTCGATTTGCCTCCCTGACTAAACCGTCAGTGCGAACCACACGGACACTCGCCGTCAGGGCGAAAGCCTCCACCGCGCCCGCGGCTCAAGCCCTGTCCGCCGGGGAAGAAGCCTCGTTCCAGCCCCTCGAGCATCCAGTCGGCTTGCTCCTGGGTCAGGGTCCCGTCCTCGACAGCCTGCTCGATCATCTCCAGTCTGGTCTCGGCCTGAGCCTCGTTCATAGTATCCCGTACTGTTTCTATCTCGACACCCTGCTCCTCGGCGACCTCTTCCAGGCTCTTGCCATCGTGCAACTCGGCGAAGAGTTCCTCGGGAGTCAGCCCCAGGGCCTCGGCCGCCGTGTCAAACATCGTCCACCGACCACCACCGGCCTCACCGAAGCCACCCATCAT
>CAYQTW010000044.1:0-10405 GCA_964420485.1 uncultured Anaerolineales bacterium | reverse complement strand
CCGCCGCCGTGCCGGCCGAAGGGAATGGGAAACTCGGGCGTGGGCTCCTGGGCGAATACGAGCGTCGCTCCAGTCAGACCTACCAACATCAGCACGACCAACGCCACACCGGCTGTGATGAAAAATCTTTTCTTGTTCATTCGATTCACCTCCCTTCTCGTTTTAGATTTGGGTTGGTTTTCCTCCAACCCGTCTCTATTGTACCAAAAGGATATAAAGAGGTGATGAAGAAGACGTTAGGATTCGATATAGATCATTCAATACTCTACCTGCACGCCCTTTACCCGCCCCAATAGCCTCTCCCCCAACGCGATCAGCAGGATGAACAACAGATCAACCACTGCTGTGAGGGCACACATCACTGCCAGCCAGCGCAAGGCCGTGGTGAGGGGATCGGCCAACCCCTCGACAATCGCCGGCCACAACCCCGCCACCCAGAATAACACTCCGACCAGAAGCAGAAAGATGATTACCGGTGTCCATGCCTGCCGGTCGGTCCGGCTGGGGAGCATTGTATTGCTCACGACAAAGATCACGTAGGCCCAGAGCCAGGCATCGGGTGCTTTCAACACTCCCGACAGTCCCGCGACCAGGTTGGCCCAGTCTCCGGCGACGAGCGCCGCCCCCACTGTGCCAATGTCAAAGACCCAACACCCGATCAGCAGAATGACACCGCTTCCTACTAACAGCGGGGCCAGCCCGATCAGGCTGGCCCGCACGACGTCGGTCTTTTCGACTGGAACGAAACCCAACTGGACGCGCTGTCCCGTCCGTTTAGGGCAGACGGAAATGCGGCCCACCCGCACTCCCAGGAGCATTGCCGTGAGCGCGTGGCCCGCTTCGTGAAGGAATATACCCGGAAGCAGCGGCAGCGCATACAGTACCACCGCCAGTTCGGGATCGCCCGTCAGTAGCAGCATGATCCCTTGCAAGTGGCGGTGGATCCAGCGCTCGATGAGGAACAGGAACGGCAATATCGCCGCCAGCCAGAGAAGAGGCGTCCAGTTCATTGGAGGATGTAAGAGAGGATACAAGTAGACAAGGAACGCAAACCTTGTCTACTTTTTCCCTTGTCTACTTTTTGGCCCGCAACGCTTCCTTGACAATCGCGACAAAGTCGGCTGCCCGCAGACTTGCCCCGCCCACCAGCGCGCCGTCAATCTCCGGTTGCGCCATAAACTCGACAATGTTGCCGGGCTTGACGCTACCACCATACTGGATACGGATCGCCTGGGCCACGTCGTCGCCGTACAGCACGGCCAACGTCCCGCGCACCGTTCCCCTGATGATGGTGTTGGCCCCCTCGCCCGTGGCCGGCATCCCGGTGCCGATGGCCCATAAGGGCTCGTAGGCCACGGTCACGATGCGGGCCTGCTCCGCCGTGATGCCATCAAAAGCGGCACGCACCTGCCCGCCGACGAACTCGGCCGTCTCCCCGGCCTGGTTCTGTTCCAGGTTCTCCCCCACGCAGAGAATGGGCTTGAGCCCGTGGGCCAGCGCCGCGTGCAGTTTCTTGTTGACCATCTCGTCGCTCTCGCCAAAGAGAGTGCGCCGCTCCGAGTGACCGACGATGACGTAATCGCACAGTCCCTCCAGCATGCGTGGGCTGACCGCGCCGGTGAAGGCCCCTTGCTCCTCCCAGTGCACATTCTGCGCCCCCAGGCCAATGACAGACCCGGCCAGCGCCTCACGCACAGCGGCCAGCGCGGGGAAAGGAGGACATACGGCCACGTCGCAGCCGGCGACGCCGTCCAACGCAGCTCCCAGTTCCCGCGCCAGCGCGACGGCCTCCTCGATGGTCTTGTGCATTTTCCAGTTGCCAGCGATAAATGGTTTGCGCATTGTTTCTCCTATTCACTTAAAGGGCAGTGGCCTGTCACCCCGCACGGCCCACAAAAAAGGAAGCGCCTCCGTGATCTTGATGCCCTGGTACTCGCCTTCCTCCAATACGTCAAAGTGCGCATCGTAGCTCACCAGATAATCGGCTCGACCGACAACGGCACAGGCCAGGATGAAATCGTCGTCGGGATCGGCGGTGATGACAGGCTTCACGTCCGACGGCTCGACCTCGACATAGGGGGCAAAGTCACGCAGTTCGACCAACAGGCTATCTTTGCTCGTCGCCGATTTCTCTGGCTGAGAACTTTTCGTCAATCTCAACCAGCAGGTCATCGGAGTAAAGCAACTCGAACTCCCTTTGCCGCCAACGCCTCAACAGTTCCATCGTGGGGCTATCGGGGTTCTTGCTGAGATAAGCGACCACAAAGATGTTAGTATCGAAGACTACACACAGACACCGCTCAGTCCCCAACAGCGGCCTTCCGCTCGTCGTCTATGGCGATGCCCTTGCGGACGGCCTCGGCCCGTGCCTGCTCTACGTTTTGCAAGAAGACTTTTGTGCGCTCCTGGGCCGACAGGTGACGGCGAGCCTGAGACAACTCTTCCACTCGAGCCATTGTGACCAGGGTTTGCGGCGAGACTGGCCTATTGGGGCGAAAAGGCCGCTTGCTTCCGTCGGGCACGGTAAAAACCACAGGAGGAACGATGAGTATCTTTTCAATATTTGGGGGTGTCATTCTGAGCGAAACGCAGTGAAGCGAAGAATCTCACGTTACAGTGCCCAAACCGCCTATCCAAGGCGAGATTCTTCACCTCCGCTGCGCTCCGGTTCAGAATGACAGGCTTATGACCGAGGGCTTGCCCCACTCTATTGAGAAGATACCTGTTCCGCATAGTCCTGTTCTGCATACATAACCTTTCCCTCCCCTGAAAGAGTCTGCTACCGTTCCTCCAACGCTGCCACGCAGGGCAGCACCTTGCCTTCCAGGAACTCGAGGCTGGCCCCGCCGCCGGTGGACACGTGACTCATCTGATCCACCAGCCCGGCCTGCCGCACCGCCGCCGCGCTGTCGCCGCCGCCGATGATGGTGATCGCGTCCCTGTCGGCCAGGAGTCGCGCCACGGCAAAGGTGCCTGCTGCAAAGTTGTCCATCTCGAACACGCCCAGCGGCCCGTTCCAGACCACCATCTTGGCCCCGCCCAGCGCCGACCTGAACGTGGACACTGTCTTGGGACCGATGTCGAGGATGCGCCAGCCGGGAGTGACCTCGTTGGGGGCCACGATCCGCATACGGGCGTCGTTGTCGAAAGCATCGGCGATGACCACGTCCACCGGCAGCACCAGCGTGCCCCCGGCCTGCTTGAGCAGCGACGCGGCCGTCTCCACGGCCCCCTCTTCGATCAGCGAATCGCCCACCTCAAAGCCCATGGCCTTGAAAAAGGTATTCGCCATCCCGCCACCGATGAGCAGGCGGTCGCATTTTGCCAGCAGGCTCTCAATGACGCCGATCTTGTCAGAGATCTTGGCCCCGCCCAGGATGGCGACGTAGGGGTGCTCAGGGCTCTCGGTCGCCTGCCCCAGGAACTCGAGCTCCTTCTCCATCAAAAACCCGGCCACGGCCGGCAAATAGTGCGTCACTCCCTCGGTCGAGGCGTGGGCGCGATGGGCCGCGCCGAAGGCATCGTTGACGAAAATATCGGCCAGTGAGGCCAGTTGTCTGGCAAATTTGGGATCGTTGGCCCGCTCCTCCGGGTGGAAGCGAGTGTTCTCCAGCAAAATGACGTCGCCCGGCTGCATCGCCTCGACCGCCGCCTCGATCTCCGGGCCTACGCAGTCGCCGAGTTTCTGCACCGGGCGGCCTAAAAGTCCCGCCAGCCGCGCCGCCACAGGATCGAGTCTGAACTCTGGCACGACCTTTCCCTTGGGCCGGCCCAGATGCGAGCACAAGACAAGTGCCGCGTCTTGCTCCAGCAGATAGTTGATCGTGGGGAGTGCGGCTCGGATGCGCGTGTCGTCCGACACGGCTCTCTCTTTGAGCGGCACGTTAAAGTCCACGCGCACCAGCACACGCTTGCCGCGCACATCCACGTCACGAATGGTTTTTTTGTTCATCAGGTCTCCTTGTCGGAAGTAGACAAGTAGACAAGGCGCGGTTGCCCTTGTCTACTTGTATCCTTGTTTCCTTGTCTACTTCTCTGCCATCAGCGCCGCCAGGTCGGTCATGCGTGTCGAGTAGGCCCACTCATTGTCGTACCAAGCCACCACCTTGACCAGGTTGCCGCCCATCACCATGGTGCATAGGCCATCCACGATGCTGGAACGCGCGTCGCCCTTATAGTCCATCGAGACCAGCGGCTTCTCGGAGTAGCCCAGGATGCCCTTCATCCGGCCTGCGGCAGCGGCCTTGAAAGCCGCGTTGACTTCCTCGGTGGTGGTCGTCTTTTCCAACTCGGCCACAAAGTCCACGATGGAGACGGTCGGCGTGGGAACGCGCAGGGCGAAGCCGTCGAACTTGCCCTTCAGTTCTGGGATGACCAGAGCCAGGGCTTTGGCCGCGCCGGTGGTGGTGGGGATAATGTTCAGCGCCGCCGCCCGCGCCCGTCGCATATCCTTGTGAGCCAGGTCCAGGATACGCTGGTCGGTGGTGTAGGAGTGGATGGTAGTCATCAGTCCCTTGACGATGCCAAAGTTGTCAAAGACAACCTTGACCGCCGGGGCTAGGCAGTTGGTCGTGCAAGAGGCGTTGGAGACGATGTGGTGTTTCGCCGGGTCGTACATTTCATCGTTCACGCCTAGAACCACCGTCAGGTCCACGCTGTCGGCCGGCTTGGCCGGAGCACTGATGATGACCTTTTTGGCGCCAGCCTCGATGTGGGCCGCTGCCTTTTTCCCGTCGCGGAAGACGCCGGTGGACTCGATCACGATCTCTACGCCCAGGTCACCCCAGGGTAGTTTCGCCGGGTCGCGTTCGGCCAGGACCTTGATGCGGTCACCGTCCACGATAATGTCCCCCCCATCCACCTCGACTGTGCCAGGGTAGATGCCAAAATTGGAGTCGTACTTGAACAGGTGGGCATTGACCTCGGGGGCAAAGAGGTCGTTGACGGCGACGACATCGAACTCGTCACTATATTTCTCTTTCATCGCCTTGAGCACCTGCCGGCCGATGCGGCCGAAACCATTGATACCGATCTTTGTCATTGCCTTACTCCTTTTTATGTGATTTGTAGAATAGTGTTTACATCGAGTTCCCCATCACCAAGTATGGGAGCCATTCTCAATCCGATGAACCAAAGATAGATTCCCACCACTCGACCCAAAATGGCCGTGGTTCGGCTGCGGGAGTCGCTGCGGGCTGCCCGTCGCCGGCCGACCCTTCACCGGCGCTCACGAGCGGCACGACGGCCACTTCGCCTGGCTTGGCCATCTTGACCTCTTTTCGTGCCCAGTGTTCCACGTATTCGTCAGATTGGACGTACTCTAGTTGTGCAACCAGATCTTGGCGATGGGCCTCTTCTGTCGCCACTGCCTGCTCCAACCGGTCCTCTTCCGCCCGCATCTGCCGCGCCAGCACCAGTTGTTGGCCAAACCTCCACACAAGTCCCCCCACTATTGCGAGGGCAAAAACTATGGAAACACCAACGACGAGTTGGCTACGATTGGGTTTAGGGAGCATCTTGTGCCATCTCCTTGATGCAGTGACAACCACTCCTATGATACCCTGTTTTTTTCTGCCGTCAAGTCCAGGCTTGCTTGCAGTGCGAGGAGCGACTATAATCAGGCTGGAGGACAGATGCTTTCGCTCGACCAACAAGAGGCTTATCGTAGGCGCTACGCTCGCGTGCGTCCCGGTTGGCGTCCTGGTAGCCACATCTACCAAGACGCGGTGGCCGCTCGACTGACACCTGCCACGCGCGTGCTCGACCTGGGCTGCGGGCGGGGCGGGGTGATGGAACGATTGCACTCACAGGCCGGCCTCGTCGCCGGGCTCGACCCCGACCTGGGATCATTGCGCGAGCACCGCACACCGGCGCTGGCGCTGACCAACGGGCTGGCAAAAGCCCTGCCCTACGCCGACAACAGTTTCGACATGGTATCCTGCTCGTGGGTGCTGGAGCATCTGCCGGAGCCGGAACGGGCCTTTGCGGAAGTGGCGCGGATACTTGTCCCCGGTGGACATTTTGTTTTCCTCACGCCCAACGCTCACCACCCGCTGCTGGTGCTCAATCGCGCTCTAGGGTGGACGCGGGGGCGGCTGGTGGGCCAGTTCTACGACCGGGCCGAGGCAGACACCTTCCCGGCGTTCTACCGCGCCAACACGCCGGCGCAGATCGAGCAACTGGCGCGGGCTGCCGGGCTGAAGCGGGTTTCGCTGCGCTTCATCGGCGACCCGACCTACCTGGCCTTCAGCGAAAGCCTGTTTTGGCTGGCCTGCCTGCTGGAGCGGGTCACGCCGCGCCGGATGCGCGTGCATCTGGTGGGGGAGTACGTGGCACTGTAACCCAATTGTAACGGAACGCAATGCCGCAACCGGCGATTTTGTGGTATACTAAAAAGACGTGGCAGAACCGCTTGTTCCAGGAGTAAGGTGGCGTGCGCGCTGACAGCGAAAGGAGGCCCCTATGCACAAACCGGTATGATCGAGTATAGTATAGACCATCCACAAATCCTAAAGCCAAGAAAAGGAGTAACAATGAAAAGGCGGCGAATTCTCTCGTGTATGTTGGTTCTGGTGTTGCTTTTGCCCACGTTGGGCTCACAGTTACCGTTCGGCTTGAACACTCCTCAACCGGTGTTGGCCGGCACATGCCCTCACCCTCCGGAAGGTGGAGGGCCGTCAAGTGTCACTCTCGGTGACGAATGTTATGTCACAACCAATTTCATCGTCTACTACACCACCGACGCGGCGGATGGCACCCACCGTATTCTCAACGAAGGCCAAGCCCAGTGGGTGGCCGATAATCTGGAGACCGCCCGGAGTCGCTACGTAAGCGATCCCGACTTTGGTTTTCCTGCGCCCATGGGCACAGAGGGAGCAAACCAATTGGAAGTATGGATCTATGACATCGGCGGCCTGGGCGTGACCTCGACCGGCTGGAATCGCATGGAACTGGATGCGGGCTATGTACGTGGCTGCGATCCCGTCGGCAGCCCTACCAGCGGGAATTGTCTGCAAGCCAAGGCCACGCCCCTGCACGAACTGCTCCACCGGGTGCAGTTCACGTACTCGGGCCTGGGGGAAGAGTGGGCCACCGGCCTCTTTGCCATAGAGGGGCACGCCAAGTTTATGGAGGACCAAGTCTTTGCCGATCTGGACGATACCCCTGGCACCCAGTACCAACTCCGCAGCAACAGTTACCTGGGCAACCCCAACTGGGACGTGACTGAGGCCAGTTACAACGCCTGCCTCTTCTGGAAGTACTTTACCGAGCGCTACGGTGCCGCGACCGACGAGCCGGAGGTTGGCGTTGATGCTATCCGCCACTTTTGGGAACAGAGCAATGCTCCGAGCGTGGCAGAGATCGGCACCGTGAACCTCACACTGGACAGCCTGGGCTATTCGTCCGTCAACTTTCGGGACGTGTTCCGCGATTGGATCGTGGCCAACTATACCAAAGACCTGGGCACGATTCCCGAAGCCAAGTACGGTTACATTGACGACGACGGCAACCCCTACAGTTCGGTGCACAAAACGGTGGACGTCAGCGTCGGCGCCGGCGATTACTCGACCAGCGCCAACCAGTCCATCGAGCGCTGGGGAGCCAAGTACTACCGGGTGCGCCCGGAGGCGACCTGCGGCGCGGTCAATTTCGAGTTCGAGCGCGATTCCGGCACACCGGTGTACCACGTCATGACGATCAAGGACGACGAACTGGTGGACCACTGGACCAGCACCTCCTACGATTGGAGCAAGACGGTCCTCAACGACGATTACGACGAGGTGGTCGCCGTCGTGGGAGGCTACGACGGCGCTGCCCAGGTGGACGTCAGTTATGGCTGTGTGGACCTCTACGTGAACATCGTTGACCCGATAACGGCTCAACCGGCTTTTGTCGGCAGCATTCTCGACCCCGAAAAGTTCCTCGTCCGCCTGGAGGTGACCAGCACCCAGAACATCAAGATCGAGGGGTTGAGCGCGCTGGATTTCGACATCACGGTTGGCACACGGTCGGCCGACGTCATCCTGGGAGCCTACGTACAGAGCCAATACTGGCTCCTGGCCCAGGCTCCGACGCAACTCATGGCCGGCGACTATGACCTGACAGCCGCCTTCGGTTCGGCCAGCGATATGGAAAGCACCGCCGTCAAGTACGTCACGCGCGTGCACGACGATATGCTGATCGTTGACCGCTCTGGAAGCATGACGACCAACGACAAGATCGGCGCGGCTCAGAATGCGTCTCGTCTGTACGTAGACGCTACTGCCGACGGCAACAAACTCGGCCTGGTGAGCTTTAACGGAGATGCCACGTTAGATTACGATCTGGCGGATGTAAGCAGCAGCGTCCGCACAGCGATCAAGAGCGAGATCGCCGGCCTGACTGCCGGAGGAATGACCTCGATTGGCGATGGGCTGGAACTGGGCCGTCAGCGATTGGCCGCTCTTGGCAATCCCGACCATCCTTGCACTATGGTCCTACTGAGCGACGGTATACAAACCAATCCGAGTTGGTGGAATGACGTCAAGGCTGACGTCATCGCCTCGCCTTGTGTCGTGGACACCATCGCCCTGGGGCCAGATACAGACGAGACTCTGATGCAAGAGATCGCCAGCATGACCGGCGGCACCTACCACTACGTCCCTGACGATAATCCAAGCCTGCTCAAAGGGATCGGTCAAGCGGGCGGAGATTGGACCAATGAGCTGGCCGGGACCTACGAGTTCATCCAGGGCGACGTCGCGGGCCGATCTCGTCTCTTCGAGGTCAACGGATATCTCGATCCTAAGGGTGGGCCTGTCACACACACTATGACCATCGAAGATGACGTGACCGAAGCGCTCTTCTTCGTCAATCTCGCCGACACTATGGGGTACGAGTTCATTCAACTCTACGACCCGACGGGCTACCAGATCAACTGTGAGGAGGCAGGCGTACGGTGCGTCTACGATCGCCCTCACATCATCTACAGCATTATGACTCCCACGCTCAAGGCGGGAGTCTGGACCATGGTGGTCTATCCTGGGTATAACCTGGCAATGGCCGCCGGAGAACCTGCGACTGTATTGCAAAGCACGCCCTATCTGGCCGGGGTCAGCGGCAATACCCACGACACGTTACACGTGTTCCTGGGTACTCCCCTCGGCAGTCGCCTGGAAGGTATGCGGATGCCCATCCTGGCGGCGCTGGCCAACAGCGGGCCGATTCCAGGCGCGCATATATCGGCAACGATCATGTGCAACACCGGTAAGCAGCAACTCCTGCCGCTCTTGGACGATGGGGAGCACGGTGACGGCAAGGCCAACGACGGTCTGTACGGCAACCTCTTCACCCTGGCCAACCAACTGGGTGCTGCCGACGATGGGAGCTGCCGGGTCAAAGTCCAGACCGACGGCGTTGTAGGGCAGATCGGGCCGCGATTTGGTCATCTTAGCTTTGCGTTTGAGCCAGATGCCGACAACGACAGCGACGGGATGCCGAACAACTGGGAGGATGCCCACGGCCTGGACAAGAACAACCCCGCCGACGCCGGCGAGGACCCCGACCTGGATGCCCTGGACAACCTGGCCGAGTACAACAACGGCACCGACCCGCACAACAGCGACACCGACGGCGGCGGCGAGAACGATGGCTCGGAAACCATGGATGGCCTGGGCCTGTTCGACCAGGACCCACTAGATCCAGCGGACGACGAAATCCCGGCCATCGAGTGGGTGAACGCTTCGCCCCACATCTCTGCCACCGTGATGACCTTTGGCGTTGATCCCGACTACCACCACCTGCGCCTGGCCCGTGACCCCTTTCTGGTCCGCGTCACCTCCCCGGACGCGGGCTACGTCTGGGTGGAGGAAAACGTCCCAGCGACCGGTGTGTACACCGACACCTTTGGGGTGGAAAACGACACCACGTACTACTATCGCATGATGGCAGTTGACGGCGACGGCCACCGCAGCGCCGTCAGCCCGGTACAGGATGCCACGCCCAAAGAGGATCCGTTCCCGCCGGCCCAGATTGGCGTCCTGATCAACGACGGAGCGATCAGCACGACCGTGCGGGGTGTCACCCTGTCGTTCTTCTTCGAGGAGCCAGCCCTGGACCCCGAGACCCAGGACGTGGCCGAGGTGCTACTCTCGAACGATCCAGCGTTTACCGGAGCCACCTGGCAACCCTACTCCAATACCCTCCCCTGGACCCTGGCGGCGTTGAACCACGGCGACGTAGCGGAGGTGTACGCCAAATTCCGCGATGCGGCATTGAACGAATCACCCGACGTGGCCGGCGACTCGATTCTGTTTGAGGGGTTCACCGTGTACCTGCCGTTGGTGCTGCGTGATTACGCACCGTAGCGCCTTCTTCCCTTTACTGTCCGTCCTCCCCGCCCACGGGTGAGGCACACAAATCACAG
>CAYQTW010000043.1:0-13181 GCA_964420485.1 uncultured Anaerolineales bacterium | reverse complement strand
CCGCCTTACCACCAACGTTTATTTTCGGAGTAGATTAACGCAGACACACGCCGACTCGCCGACTCGCTTAATCCGTCAATGTCCTGAAATCCGTGTTCTCACGAGGAGACCAATCTATGAACAACCAATTCGATCTGCTACTGACCGGCGGCATGGTCGTCACCGGCGAGCGCATCCGCCGCGCCGATGTGGGCGTGCGGGGTGAGGTCATCGCCGCCGTCGAGCCGGACCTGCCCCACGAGGCCGCCCGCGAGGTGATAGACACTACCGGCAGGTACGTCTTCCCCGGCATCATTGACGTACACGTCCACCCGGTCTACCTGGACACTGTAGAGGATTGCTCCCGCGTCGCGGCCTACGGCGGCACGACGACGCTGTTGCACTTTGCCTACGCCCGCACCGGCGACAGCCTGCTGCAAAAGGTCAAGGAGATGTTGGAGGACGGGCTGGCCCACTCCCGGCTCGACTTTGGCCTGCACGGCGGCATGTTCGAGGCCCCCAAACAGGTGCCCGAGATCCCGCAGGTGATGGAACTGGGCGTCCGCACATTAAAGTTTTTCCTGACCTACCTCAAGCAGGGCTGGTACACGGACGACTATCAACTGATCAAGGGTATGGACATGCTGGCGCAGCGCGGCGGTATGGCGATGGTGCACTGCGAGAACGGCGGCGGCATTGACTACCTGGAGACCAAGTACCTCAAGGGGCCGGACGCTTCGGCCAGGTACTTTAACATCTCCCGCCCGGCCGCGCTGGAGGAGGAGGCGGTCTTCCGGGCCATCCGTATGGCCGAGGTGGTGGACTGCCCGCTGTACATCGTCCACAACACCACCGCCCGCGTGCTACGGCATATCCGCCACGCTCAGGCGGAGGGGCAACGGGTGTTCGCCGAGACCTGTCCCCAGTACCTCACGCTGACGCAGGAGATCATTGAGCAGCGCGGCGCACTGGCCAAGATCGGGCCGCCGATCCGCACCGCCGCCGACCGATCCGCGCTTTGGGACGCGCTGGCCGAAGGCGTCATCCAGGTGGTGGCCTCCGACCACGCGCCCAAGCACAAGGACGTGCATGGCGACTTTCTGGAGCAACCTTTTGGCTCTCCCCAGATCGAGACGCTTCTTCCGCTCGTTTACGATGGCGGTGTGAACACGGGGCGCATCAGCGTTGTGCGCCTGGTGCAGGTTCTATGTGAGAACCCGGCCCGCATCTTTGGCCTCTACCCCAAGAAGGGCACCATCGCCGCCGGCTCCGACGCGGACTTGGTGGTCTTTGACCCGACCCGCGAGTTCACCATCCGCGCCGACAACCAGCACACCAACGCAAGATACACGCTGTACGAGGGGCGCACCGTGCTGGGTTGGCCGGAGATGACCTTCCAACGTGGCCACCGCGTTCTGTGGAAAGGAGAAATCGTGGCCGGGCCGGGGCAGGCCCAGTTCTTGCCCACGATGGGGGAGCAATGATCAAATGAGAAAAAATCCGCCAATCCCGCAAATCCGTGTTCTCACCGGCAACGAGGCCGTTGCCCTGGGCGCTCTCCGCGCCGGCGTCAAGGTCGTGACCGGCTACCCGGGCACGCCGTCAACGGGGGCGCTAACCAGCCTATTGAAGATAGAGCCCGAGGGCGTGCACGTGGAGTGGAGCACCAACGAAAAGGTCGCCTTCGAGATAGCGGCAGGAGCGGCGTGGGCCGGCCAGCGGGCCTTGTGTACGATGAAAATGTCCGGGCTGAACGTGGCCTACGACTCGCTGATCTCTATCGCCTATTCGGGCTGCGTTGGCGGGCTGGTAATCTACGTGGCCGACGACCCCGGCGTCAGCGCAGGCATGGCCGAGCAAGACTCGCGTGGCTTTGCCCTCATGTCCGACCTGCCGATGCTGGAGCCGGCGTCGGTAGCGGAGGCGTACCGGTTGGTTCAGGTCGCCTTTGATCTATCCGAACGGGTGGGCACCCCCGTCTTTGTCAGGCTGGTGACCGGTATTGCTCAATCCAAGGCCGTGGTGGAGGTCGAGGAGCCTGTCCCTCCTCCTGAGCGCGAGGCGAAACTGACGCGGGACATTACCAAATTTACCAAGGCCGGATCGGTGATCTGTATGGCTCAACACCGCGACCTGATCGCCCGCCTGGAAAAGGCAGGTCAGATCATCGGCGAGATGGGGTTGAACGAACTCCAACTGGCGGAAAAAGCAGGCGGTTTGGGCATCATCGCGTCTGGGGTCACGGCCTCGTACCTGGAAGAGGGGTTCGAGATTGCGGCCCAGTTTGGATTCAAGCGCGACGCGGTATCTGTGCTGCGCGTGGTGGCGACCAATCCCTTCCCGGCCGCAGAGGTGCAGACTCTGCTCCGCTATTGTGACACTATACTGATGTTGGAGGAACTGGAGCCGCACATTGAGCGGGGTATCTACGTCGAGGCCCACAGGCTCGGCTTCGAGGGGCGCATTATCGGCAAACTGGACGGCTTCTTTAGTCGGATTGGCGAATACGGTGTGAGCCAGGTGGTGCGGGGGATTGGCGCGGCGCTAGGGGAAGAAACCAGGTTTTTTAGAAAAAACCCGGTTTCTGGCGCGGCTGAGCAATTGGCGGCTGCGCGCCCCATCACCGTCTGCGCGGGCTGTCCCCACCGGGGGACGTTTATGGCTATCAACCAGGCTATCAGGAAAGTGGGGTACAAGAAAGACGAGGTGATGGTGACGGGGGACATCGGTTGCACGATCCTGGGGATGAACCCCCCGTTCCACACCGTCTGGACCGAGGTCTCGATGGGCGCGAGCCTCGGCATTGCCCAGGGGTACGTCCACGGCGGCGTGGAGACGCCGGTCATTGCCACCATCGGGGACTCTACCTTTTTCCACGCCGGCATGCCGGGCCTGGTCAACGCTATCCAGCACCAGGTTCCTCTGACCCTGATCATTATGGACAACGGCTGGACTGCCATGACCGGCATGCAGGTCAACCCGGGCACGGACGAGCCGTTCCAGCAAATTGGCGGCCGGAGGGTGGACATTGCCAAAATCATCCCCGCGCTGGGGGTGGAACACTTTTTCACCATTGACCCATTCGACCTGGACGAGTCCAGCGCCACCATCCAGAAGGCGCTGACGCTGCCCGGCGTCAAGGTCGTTCTAGCGCGCCAGGAGTGCGCGATCCAGGCGCAGCGACGCGGGCTCAAGGCGGGTAAGGTCAAGGTGATCCCCGAAAACTGTAACCTGTGCAAACTGTGTATCATTCGCACCGGCTGCCCGGCCATCAGCATCGGCGAGGACACTATCATCATTGATCCCAACCTATGCTATGGCTGTGGCCTGTGCGCCCAGGTATGCAACCGTGAAGCGATAGAGCGAGTCGGCGAGTCGGCGAGTCAGCGAGGCGGCGAGTGAGCAAGTCAGCGATGAAGCGAGTGAGTGAAGTGAAATGAGCCTTGAATCACGGATTACGGATTACGAATCACGTTTCACGTTTGACGTTTATCTCGTCGGCGTCGGCGGCCAGGGCGTGCTGACCATCGGCGAGATTGTGGCCGAGACTGCCCGCCGCCAGCGAGTGCCGGTCAACTTTTATCCGACGAAGGGCATGGCCCAGCGGGGCGGGTTCGTCAAGGCCCAGATTCGACTGGGGCGTGAGGTGACCGGGGCGAACATTCCGCAAAGAGGGGCCGACCTGGTGATCGCGATGGAGGTGTCCGAATCGCTCAAGGCGGTGCGGTTCATCAAGCCCGGCGGGGATTTCCTTCTGTTCGGCCACGTCTGGCCACCGGCGGCGGTGATGCTGGGCAAGGCCGATTATCCCACCCTGGACCAGGTGATGGAGCAGGTGCAGGAGGCAGGAGGCAAGATGCACTACCTGGCCCCTGAGAGCCTGCCCCTGTACGAAGGCAACCCCGTGGCGGCGAACGTCTTTGTGCTGGGTGCGGCAATTGGCCACACCCGCCTGGGCGATGTGCTGGACCCGTTAGAGGTGGCACACGTCGTGCAGACCCGCTGGAAGCGAGGCGTAGAGCGCAACCTCTTGGCGTTCCAGAAGGGGCTAGAGATGAGGGGCTAGGACTGGAGAGTCTGCATGGATCACGAATCACGAATCGCAAATCTCTTTTATCCCCAGAGTGTAGCCGTCGTCGGTTCCACGTCGGTGGGCAAGATCGGCTACGAGTTGATCCGCCAGATACTGGACGGCGGCTACCAGGATGTTTTCGCGGTCAACCCCAAAGCACAGGGGGTCTTCTCCGTCCCAGGCTATGACGCGGTGATAAAGATTGACCGGCCGGTAGACCTGGCTGTCATCGTATCACCCACTGCGACGGTGCCGGGGGTGCTGGAGGACTGCGGTCAGGCCGGCGTCAAGGCGGCTGTGATCATTACTGCCGGGTTCTCCGAGGTCGGCAACAGCGCCGGGGAAGCAGAGATCAAGCGGGTGGCCAGGGAACACGGCATCCGGTTCATCGGCCCCAACTGTGCCGGTTTCGTGAACACCGGTCACCACCTGTTCCCCACGCTAGAGACCCGCCCGCCCGCCGGCGGAGTCGCTATCGTCGCCCAGAGTGGCGCTGTGGGCGGCGTCATCCTGGCCTGGGCGAAAGAGTACGGGCTGGGTATTTCCAAGTTCGTCAGTTATGGCAACAGAGTTGACCTGAACGAAATTGATTTCCTGCGCTACCTGGCTGACGACGCCGAGACCAAAGTGGTAGGGCTGTACATCGAGAGCGTGACTGATGGGCGAGAGTTCATGCAGGCGGTGCGGGAGTGCACCCGTCACAAACCGGTGATCGTCATCAAGGCAGGGCGCACCCGGTCGGGGCGGCGGGCAACGCTTTCACACACCGGCTCCATGGCCGGTGCGGACGCTGTCTACGACGCCGCCTTGCGGCAGTGTGGCGCTATCCGCGTCCACACAATCGAAGAGTTGTTCGATCTCTGCAAAGGCTTCCTCTACGCGCCATCCCCCCAGGGCCGTCATATTGCCATCGTGACCAACTCTGGCGGGCCGGGCGTCCTGGCCGCCGACCGGGCCGAGGATATCGGCCTCGACGTGGCCGAGCCCAGCCCCGCACTGAAGGAGACGCTCTCCGAGTTCCTGCCTTCTCACTGCGCGCTCAAAAACCCGATTGACCTGACGGTGGAGGGGACTGAGGATGGGTATCGGAAGACGCTGCTGGCCGTGTTGCAAGAGTACGACGCGGCCCTGGCCCTGAACATTGCCACGCCCTATCTCGACTCTGTGAGCCTGGCCCGCGGGGTCTGCGACGCGGCCGAGCAGAGCGGCAAGCCCGTGGTGACCGGCTTCCTGCCCGAGCGGATCGTAGCCGAGAGCATCGCCTACTTGCAGGAGCGCGGTGTCCCCAACTTTAGCACCGGCGAGCGGGCAGTGGCGGCGCTGGCGGGGATGGCGGATTATGGCGAGTCAGCGAATCAGCGAGTCGGCGAGGCGGCGAGTGAGCGCGTGATCGCTTTATCGCTGAATCGCTCATTCGCTGACTCGCTGAATCGCTCTATCGCTCTGGAGCCGGAGGCGATGGCGTGGCTGCGGGAGAATGGTATCCCGGTGCCGGACTTGCGCTTCGCCACGACGCCGGCGGAGGCGGTGCAAGGCTGCCGCGAGATCGGTTACCCCGTGGTGATGAAGGTGGTTTCGCCCGACATTCTGCACAAGTCGGATTGCGGCGGTGTGATCCTGGACGTCGAAGACGACGAAGCGGCATTGGCTGCTTTCGAAGCGATTGAAAAGGCTGCCACAGGCAAGGACTTGCGGGGCGTGGTCATCTATCCGCTGATCAGGGATGGTCAGGAGGTGTTGCTGGGGCTGTCGCAGGATCCCCAGTTTGGCCCTGTGGTCGCCTTTGGCCTGGGCGGCATCTACACCGAGGTCTGGCGCGATATCTCCCTGCGGGTGGCCCCGGTAGATCGCGTCGAGGCCGAGGCCATGATTCGAGAGATCAAGTCCTTGCCGCTGCTCCAGGGGGTCAGAGGGCAAGAGCCACGTGACCTGGATTCTCTGGCAGACGTTCTGGTCAACTTTTCCCGGCTCCCTTTCCGCTATCCCGAGATCAGCGAGGTGGACCTGAACCCGGTCTTTTTGTTTTCGCAGGGGCTGGTGGTGGGGGACGTGCGAGTGATACGGAGGAATTGAACAATGGCACACGTCAAGCCTCAGCGTGGTCTGGACGGTATCAAACCTTATGTGCCCGGCAAGCCCATTGAGGAAGTGCGGAGGGAGTATGGCCTGGAAGACGTGATCAAACTGGCGTCCAACGAGAACCCGCTGGGGACGTCGCCCAAGGCGCTGGTCGCGCTGGAGAAGGTGCTGCCCCGGTTGAACTTTTACCCGGACGGGCAGAGTCATTACCTGCGCCATGCCATCGCGGGCTACCTGATGGTCGAGCTGGAGCAGGTGGCCGTGGGCAACGGCGCGGACGGGCTCATCATGCAGACTTGCCTGGCGTACCTGGACGAGGACAGCGAGGTCATTGTCAGCCGGTCATCCTTCCCCGTCTACGACATTTACACCCACGTCATGCGGGCGACGCTGGTCAAGACAGACCTGAAGAACCACGGCCTGGACCTGGAAACGATGGCGCAGGCGATCAACGACAGGACCAAACTCATCTTTGTCTGCAACCCCAACAACCCGACTGGGACCATTGTCACGGCGGCCGAGGTGGGCGACTTTATGGAAAAAGTGCCTGATCACGTGCTGGTGGTCTTTGACGAGGCATACTACGAACTCGTTGCCTCCGACGAGTACCCGGACACACTCGAGTATATCAGGGCAGGTCGAGATAACGTGATGATTATGCGCACCTTTTCCAAGGTCTACGGCCTGGCCGGCATCCGGCTGGGGTACGCAGTGGCCGATTCCGACGTCCTGGCCCCGCTGAACCGGGTCAAGGAGCCGTTTGCCGTCAACCGGCTGGCCCAGGCGGCGGGGATCGCCGCCCTGGAGGACGAAGCGTTTCTAGAGAAATCGGTGGCGGCCAATCATGCCGGGCGACTTTTCCTGTACGGCGAGTTTGACCGGTTGGGGTTGCAATACGTCGAGAGCCACACCAACTTTATCCTGGTCGAGATCGGCCCGCAGGCGGCGACGGTCCAGCAACGGCTGCTGGAGAAAGGCGTCATCGTCCGACCCTGTGACGGTTACGACCTGCCCAACTGCCTGCGCATCACAGTCGGTAGCCAGGCCCAAAATACCCGATTGGTCGAGGCACTGGGGGGTGTGCTCCAGGCTCTTGGGGACCCTCGCTCTGTATGAGATGGGAAATTGGTGAGCGCGTGCTCGTGCTGTCGGCGGTGTGCCCCTGAATGTCGCAAAGATACCGGAAAGGAATGTACGTTTGACAAGTGTAGCCTTCTCTTGTATAATCGCTGCGTGAGGGTATACGCGCCCGTGTTGCGTTGCGGCGACGTAGCTCAATGGCAGAGCAGGGGACTCATAAGCCCTTGGTTGGCGGTTCAAATCCGCCCGTCGCCATGTCCAGAAACCGCCGGTGTTGCGACCACCGGCGGTTTCGCTTTTTCTCCTGCGAACCGTTCACCCCGACGAGAGCTGCCGCGAGTGTATCCTTGACACGGGTACAGATTGTGTTATAATTTCAACTACGATGAACATCTACCTGGGTCATCTAAGTAATTGCATACAGGGATCGCTGGCCTCCACCACTGTTCGCTCCATCTTGGATGATGCGCAGACAGCCGGTAAACAGGCGCCCAAGTACCTGGCCGAACGGACGTTAGCGGTGCGTTTGCCGGCCAGGACGACGGAGTGGCTCCGCCAGCAGGCTCAAGCGCAAGCGTGCGCGATGGCCGAAATCGTCAGAGGGCACATTGCGGAGCAGGCCATCTCAGGGTTGACAGCACTTTACCAACAGCATACTGCCAGCCCCGCTGATTTTTCGGCGGCGCTGTGGTCGGTCTTGGGGTACGAGCCCGAGTTCTCGCCAGGGGAGGAAGTAAATAAAAGTACGTAACTTGCTCAGTTGGCGAGAAGCGCGGGGTCTTACCAAGACCCCGCGCTTTTTTATGCATCTTGCCAAAAGTTGATCGATCCAACTACCCAACTACTCTCCCCCGTCCGGGGTGATCGGGGCCCTGGGGTCGAGGCTCTCCGGCGACGTCTACGGTGCCAGGGCATCGCCGCGAACGATGTGGCGTAACCTCCTTCGGCTTCGCTCAGGACAAGCCGCAGGGGCTATCGCTGAAGGGGACAGGGAGCCGGTGTCGCCCGCAGCGGGCCAGGGGCCGAAGCATACCTGTAAATGAGGCCGTCGTCGGGACACGGTGGAGGGATCAGGCCGGAGGCGCCGCGCCGGCCTGCATGGGGATGACAGGTTTCGATCAGGGGCCAAGAACGCCGCGAGAGGGAAAAAGGCCCGCAGTAAACCTTCAATGACCGGCGCTGCAACCTCTGAGATCGGGGTTCGATTCCCCGCATCTCCACCTCGTTGCAGGGTAGGGGCGCGGTCACCGCGCCCCTACCTGGGCCGCGTAGTTCAATAAGGAGAACGTTGCCCTTGCAAGGCAGAAACGCGGGTTCGAGTCCCGCCCGGTCCACTCGCGCATTATAGGTGTTGGCTCAAAATGCGCTCGGCGGAGCCCGTGTGGCTCCGCCCAGGGTCCCGTGGGGGAGTCTGGAGTCCCCGTTACCCTGTCAAGGTAAAGATCGCCGGTTCAAATCCGGTCGGGGCCGCCTGCGTGGGGGGCTAGCTCAACGGTAGAGCACTCGGCTGTGGCCCGAGGTATGGCGGTTCAACACCGCCGCCTCCCTCCTGAACAGATTTTAGAGAGGCGAGCCAGCGTAGCCTAATCGGCAGGGCAGCCGCCTTGTAAGCGGTCAGGTGTAGGTTCGATTCCTACCGCTGGCTCCTGCGCTCCCCCGTAGCCTAACTGGACCAGGCAGCGGCCTTCTAAGCCGCAAACTGTGGGTTCGAGTCCCACCGGGGGAAAACATAGAGAGGTGATAGTATGACGGCAAGAGTTCTATTGCTCAACGCATCTTACGAGCCGCTGCGAGTTGTCTCCGTCAAGCGGGCGGTCGGCCTGCTGATGCGGGGCGTCGTCGAGGGCGTGGATGGTGTCGCCGCCCGGTTGCGCACGCCCAGCACAGTCTTTGAGGTACCCTCGGTGCTGCGACTGCGTTACTACGTCAACGTCCCCCGGCGCGGGGCGTCCTGGAGCCGGCGCGGCGTCCTGGTCCGCGATGGCTACACCTGTATATACTGCGGCGCTCGTGTCGGGGAGCGACGTCATGGCCAGGTCATCACCCGCGCCGACTTTACTGTGGATCACCTGATCCCCCGCAGCCGGGGTGGGGGCAATGCCTGGGGCAACACGGCCTGCGCTTGCCGCTGGTGCAACCACCGCAAGGCCGACCGCGCGCCCCACGAGGCCGGGATGCGCCTCCGGTGGGAGCCCAAGACGCCCCGCGTCAACTACCTGATCGTCTCCGGGGAGGTGCCAGCCGAGTGGAAGGTCTACCTGCGGGTGTGATTGCAAGAGGAGAACAAACAAGAGCACGGGAGGATGTTCCCCCGTGCTCTTTCTACTCCAACCCTACGCAGTTTCGCGCCTGGATTCTGGTTGGTGACGTTGCAGGTACAGCGGACACCCTCCACCGCATAGAGAAAATTCCGGGCACTCGTGGCATTTCTCCGGGGCGTATCTTCGCTCCCGCAAGGCCTGGGCCAGGTCGTGATTCCAGATGTCCTCCCAGGGATCGCGCAGGATGTATCCCAGTGGCTTGTAGTAACTCTGGCAGGGGATGACCGCCCCATCCGGCTCGACGCACATGTTGTACAGGGCCGCGGTGCAGGCTTTCACCCCCAGTCCCAGTTGCAGCGGGGAGAAGGCGCAATACTGAGTGGGCGTGTACCAGATCAGGCGCAGGCCGTGCCGGTTGGCCGCTTTCCGCACCCGCTTCAGGATGGGAGCCAATTCTTCCTCGCGGAAGCCGGTGCCCACGGTGGATCCCCGCCCGGCATAGATGAGGCTGTTGCAGGCAAAGGTGGGCACTCCCAGCGAGGCGATCAAAGCGACAGTCTCCTCAATCTCGGCCACATTTTCGCGGATCAGGGTGGTGTTGGTGGTGGTGTAGAGGCCGGCCGCCACCGCGTTACGCACTCCCTGCACCGTCTCCCGCCAGGCGCCGGGGACGGCCTGCATAGAATCGTGTACGGCCTCGTCGTGGGATTCCAGCGTGATCTGGACGTGGTCCAGGCCGGCCGCGATTAATGCCTGTACGTAGGTTGCGTCGGACAGGCGCCGGCCGTTCGTCAGCAGCCCCGTCACCAATCCCAACTCCTCGGCGTAGGCCACCAGTTCGACCAGGTCCTCCCGCAGCGTTGCCTCCCCTCCGGTGAAACAGACGTGGGGAATGGACACCTGCCACACCCGATCCAGCACTGCTTTCCAGGTGTCCGTGTCCATTTCGGGATAATCGGTGGAGCGGGCCACGTAGCAATGGGGGCAAGCGTTATTGCAGCGGTAGGTCAGCGCCAGGTCCATCCGGTAGGGGGCCGTGAGGTGCGCCGAGAAAGGGTCTATCCGCTCCAGGTCCAACCCGTGGATAGGGCAGACGGCGCCATCAGAGGTGATGAGCGTTTCGATCTGTCCCTGCAGGTGGCGATAGTCGGCCTGGGCAGTTTGGGCATCCACCCGGTAGCGGCGGTGGATCGTCCGCACCGCTCTCTCCTCCGGCACCCCTTCCAGGATGAAGCGGGCGTACTCGATGGCTGTCCGGTTCAGGTGCAGTACTCTCGAACCGTTGATGACCAGCAGCCCGCTCCCGTCCGGCTCGACGCGCAGGTGCAAGCGCACCCGCCCGCCGCTCTCGTCGCACCGCTCGTAACTGTGCAGTCCCGGAGGCAGAGGGGGGCAGTCTTTCCAGGCTGCCGACAGGCTAGAAAGCCTGCCCCACGTATCACGAGGCCAGGTGTTAGTGAGATTGGACCTCAGGCGATCACGCAGGCGGGCCAGAACGGACATGCGGGGCTACCGTCCGCCCCCGGCACAGGCGCAGGCGCAACCGGCACAGGCGCAGGCGCAAGCACAACTACTCCCCCCGCCGCTGTAACTGCGCCCGCCGGAGGAGCGTTTTGGCAGTGGGTTCGTCGTTCTCGTCACCCCGCTGGTAAAGCCGGTCACGTTGCTGACGATGCGCCCGGCCGTGTCCTGGACGCCGTTCACGATGGTCGCGGCAAAGGCGGCCCCGGGGAGCGTCGGCAACTGGACACGCCCGGTCGAGGGAGCCGAGGGGCGAGCGGCGGAGGGCCTTGACACGGACGGGACGGTACGTGCCCAGGGGCGATAATGCCCCCACCACATAGGCACAAAGACCGGGCCGGTCCTGAAAGTTTGTTTCACCCGGCTATCAAAGTCATCGTCCAGCATCGTCCACTCCATTTGCTCGTCAAAGCGTTCGCCGCGTACCTCCGGCGTCTCCGCACTCTCCACCTGCTGCCAGGAGCGCCGGACAATGTCCTTGTAGTAAGTCACTGTCTCCTTGCGGCTGAATCCCTTCATCTTGTTGTTGACCTCTTTGACCAGGGCCACCGTCATCTTGCGGAGCCGACTTTCGCTGAGGGTGTGGTCTTTCTTCACCGCTGCCAGAAATGCCTTTTCATAAGAGTGCAACTTTTCTGGCAGTGGCTCGTTGGCCTGGATTTTGAGCGGATCATCATCCAACACCGTCACTGCTCCCTTCTTCAGCAGGCCGAAGAGGATCATTGTCAGTACCTTGTTCAGGGGAGTCTCCAGGAGGATGGCGGCCTCCACCGCCGTCAGGCCGCGCTTGATGCCGACGCCTTCGACCTTCATCGAGGGGGGTAGGTACTGCATCTTGCGCTTGCGCTCGTTCCAGATAGCCACAGCGATGATGCCCGCGACGCCGGCGATAAATAGGGGAACCGGGTTGCAGCAGCAGGAAAGGGCACTTGTGATGGCACCAAAGATCACTTCCAGCGCCGATGGGCCTTTCTGGATGGCTCCTTCAGCGACGTATTGACCGGGGAAAGAGGCTCCAAAGGTGTACTGGCGGTCTGGCGCGGCGGTTGGATTGTACCAGATGTAGACCACGCGCCCCTGCTCGTCCAACGTCGCTTCCGGCTGCGTCTGCGGCCAGTTGGAGGGACTGTGGTGCCAACGCGGCTCCTCCGGCTGCACGCCCTCCGGCAGATGAAAGTACACGGTCAAATCGGTATCGCCGTGGACGTACTGGCTGCCGAACCAGGTGGGGGAGAACTCGGCGCTGGCATAGTTGCTGTCATCGCTGTCTTCGTAGACCATCTCTCCCACGCGGTCAACGACCACGTGCACTGTGGCGGTCTCTCCGGATCTGATCGTCGCATTGCCCAGCCACACGGCCACGCCATCGCCTTTGCCCTCATAGTCCGATCCAACGTGGTCAATCGGCTTGCCGTCCACGTCGGCGTGGATGTCGGACAGGTTGTAGTTGCCGTTGGGCAGACCCACGTCAACAGCGGCAATGTGGTAGTTTCCAACGTCGCAGGTGAAGGTGAACCAATATTCCAGGCTGACAGAGCCGTCCTGGTTGATCCACACATCTACGACTTCTTGGTCCAAGGAGAAGGAATAGTCCTGGGCATAAGAGGTAGTGGGAACATGTAGGAGGAAGGCGAAGAGGACAAGTAAAATTAGAGTTTTTCTCCAATGCATCGTTTTTCTCCTGGGGACTAAATGGCCAGTCTCACCACTTTGGTTCTTCGACCATTTGATACGCAGAGCCGCAGTAGGGGCAAGAGATAAAGATCGCTCCCTCTTTGACAGTGATGCTATCCTTTTTCAACTCACCGCCGCATTTCTGGCACTTTAGCGTCTCCATTTCGATATCACCGCTCAAGTCAATCTTTTGGATAATCTCTTGCGGCTGTGTGGCTGCCTTTGATCTGCGGCGCCTCATAAAGACGAAAAAGCCCACGGCGATGGCAATGATGCCCAGCCCGACGGCCACAGTGATACCCCCGATACCGATCCACCCGGGGTCCCCCTCTGGGCTGAAAGAGCCCCACAAGAAGAGCACCCCAAAAAAGATCATAATACAGGCCACGATCACCCCGACGACCATCAGGATGGTGGCGATGGCGCTACCGGCGACTTTGCCTTCGGACATGATTCACTCCTTGGTATCATCTCAATATTCTGGGGCACTTTTAACGTAGCCGCGCTTTCCATAG
>CAYQTW010000042.1:0-13197 GCA_964420485.1 uncultured Anaerolineales bacterium | reverse complement strand
GGTATGCGCCCTCCAGCGGGGGATGGTCGGCCTGGGCTACGAGTAGGGGCGCGGTAACCGCGCCCCTACCGTCCACCAGATGGACAAAGACGGTGTAGTCAGCGTCGGGGACCTCATCGGCCCGCCAGACGAGGGTGATGGAGATTGGAGATTGAGGATTGGAGATTGGAGACAAGTTGTATCCCACCAGCGTGATGGCATCGCCGAGGCGGGCGCCTACGGGGTGGGCGACGTCTGCGGAAAGCGGTTCGATTGGGCGGAGGGGCACGAGATCCAGGAGCACCAGGTCGGGCGCCGGTTCGCCGGAGGGGAACGTGGCGGTCAGAGGGCTACCGCCCTGGGAACGGAGCCCGGCGTGGAGCGCGGCGATGACCGGCGACTGGGCGTCGGTGGCGAGGGGCAGGGCGTAACGGTCGCGATAGATGAAGCCCGGCTGCCAGAGGGTTGGCGGGAAGGTACCTCGGCCCGGATAACAGTCCACACCCGCGATGGGTTCCAGGTCTCGCCCTAGTACCTGGACGAAGGCGACGAGGTTCTCCTGCGGCTGCTCCAGCGCCCGCCAGTACAGGCTCACCGGCGCCGGTTCCCCCGGATGCACTACGTCCGCCTCGATGCTGCTGCCCAGGAGTTGGATGGGTGTGCCTTCAAAGATCAGGTCGAAGCGTTTCATATCCTCCGGCAGATCGCTCTCCTGCACCACCTCCGGCGTGGCGTAGGCCGGCAGGATAAAGGCAAAGAGGGAGATCAGCGCCAGCGCCAGGCTGGCCCCGCCCAAGGACACTGCCAGCCCGGGCGTCCAGCGGCGGGGGAGCAGGCGACTCAGGCCGAGCATTAAAAAGATAGAGATGGCAGCGACGACTGGTATCAGGTAACGTCCCTGGGAACCCAGGACGATCATGATAAAGCGCCAGACGGAGCCAAAGACGAGCAGGAAGGCCACGGCCAGTGTCGCCAGCCCTGCTGTGTGTGGGGCAGGCTTTCTAGCCTGTCCATGTGGCAGACTGGAAAGTCTGCCCCACTGGTCCACGAGGACGAGCACCAGCCCCACCACCGCCAGCCGCACGAGTGCCCACCAGAAGCGGTACATCCACGGGGCAACGGGGACGTTGAACCAGCCGAACATGGCCCAGTAGGACATCTCCAGGCCCTGCAATTGGGGAATGACCTCGAAAAAGCCGATGGGTTCTGGACGGACGGTAGCGGTGTGGCTGAGCCAGGCGTGGGTGCCCATCAGTTCGCCGTAAAGGTATTGGTTGCGGGCGAACCACCAGCCGCAGACGAGGGCGGTGACGCCGAAGAGAATAGTAGCGTCCACGAACAGGCGGTGAAGAAGCGAGGGGCGAGGGGCAAGGGGCGAGGGCCGAAGGGCGTTGAGGAGGAGAGCCAAGGCGACGGCGGGGGCCAGAGTGATGCCGCTGAGTTTGGAGAGCGCCGCCAAGCCAAGCGCCGCGCCCAGGAGCGCCAGCCCACGGCGGGAAAGGCCGCGCACCGCCAGTCGCACCGCGCCCCATAGGACGAGGGAGCCGAAAGCGGCCACGGCGGCGTCGTTGCTCACCCGCGCGGCGACAAAGATAAACATTGGGTTAAAGGCAGTGAGGGAGGCTGCTCCCAGGGCCAGCCAGTGGCGGCCGGGGATGGTCAACGGATGGAACGGATTTAGCGGATTGGGGTGGCGGCCGGGAAAGAGTTCCAGCGCGATGCCGTAGGTGGACACAACTGCTATTAACCCCAGCGCGGTCGAGACCAGGCGGGCAATGTGCATGGTGAGCGGTGTGCCGTGCCAGGGGAACTGTTCGGCGGGGGTGTGGATCAAATAGTTTTTGTTGGCAACCGAGCCGGGGTAGCCCATGGCGTGGTAGGGATTGCGCCAGCCCCAGTCCAGACGGTCCACGTCCTCGTTATTCCAAAAAGTCAGCGCGGCGCAGAGGGCGTAGTAAAGCGGTGGGTGGCTGGCGACGTAGCCGGTGACCCGCTCGCCGGAGGGAGTGCCTTGCACCGGCAGGCCGCGCCCCTCGGTCAGTTCGTGGATGTAGGCATAGTGGCCGTTGGCGTCGGGGGTCTCAAAGATGGGGATGGTCACGCCGTAGAGCACAGCCAGGATAATGAACAATGAGCAGACAATGACCAATGACCAATGACCAATGACCAATCGGGAATTCGGGATTGGGTTCACATTTGCCTCCTGTTAACGGCTAACCTTGATGGCGGTCAATACGATCTGCCGTTCGGGAACCGGCTCGCCATCCACGAGGGTGATGGCCCGTTCGCCGGTGGCACCGTCGTACATCCCGACCTGCAATGTGTACTCTCCTGGTGGCGTGTCGGGTGGCACCGGGATGGTGTAACTGTCCTCGACCACCTCGTTGGGCAGCCAGTAGAGGGTGGGGTACGCGCCTCCCTGCGGCCAACTGTCCGCCTGGGCTATCACCGTCCCATCGGGGCCGATCAGGTGGTTAAAGACGGCGTAGAAATGTTCTATCTGGCGCAACGCCTGCCAGTAGAGTGTCAGTTCGAGCACGCCGCCCGGCTCAATGGACGTTGTTGCCAGGTCGTATCCTAGTAGCCGCACGTCGTCGCCTAGAGTCACGTCCAGACGATAGTCCATCTCCGGGGGGCGATAGCAACGTGAGCGGGCATCCACTTCCACATCGGGCAGCGTGAGGCTCGCGCCGGAGAGTGTCCCGCTCACCGGCAGTGGCGACCCGCCGGCGGCGTAGATGGTCAAGCGGATGTGGTAGTGCCCTGGGGGTGTGTCCAGCGGCAGGGGCAAGTCGTAGCAGCCCTTCAGCACGTCGCCAGCCTGCCAGCGGGAGGTGGGAAACCACTTGGCGACCGGCTGGACGCGCCGCGCCGCCAGCACTGTTCCGCCACCGTCCATCAACTCGATCCCCAACTCATAGTCCTCCGGCGGATGGGTTAGCGCCTGCCAGTATAGGTTGAACAGAAGCGGGTTGCCCTGGGTGAAATGCTGCCCCCACGGTTCGTACCCGACCAGCGCCAGCGTATCGCCAAAGGTGGCGCGCAAATCGCGGCCCGGTAGGGGCGGGGTAACCCCGCCCCTACACACGTGTACCAGCCCAACATCAGACGGCCCTCCTTCCGGCGACCACTCGTCCCCATTTGGAAGAAGGACACGCACGCGGAGTGTATAGTCGCCGGTGGGTGTGCCGGTGGGGATAACCAGCCCGCGCCGCTCGACAAAGGTCTCACCGGCGCTCCACCCTAAAGCGGGGACGTGGGCCGGGCCAGCGCGGAACTGGTACACGCCCCACACGTGACCGGCGGGACCGACCAACTCTAGCCGCAGGATCAGGCCGTGCGGGATGTCCTGGAGGGCACGCCATTGGGTGAGCAGTAAGACCGCTTCCCCGCTGACCGGCTCCAGGTTTGCCAGTGCCACATCCTCCAGACGCAGTTGTTCGCCAAAGCGGACGTCCACGCGCTCGCTCTCTGGCAGATATTGAACCGGCGCGGCGTGATAGAGCATCAGGTCGCCCTCGGCCCAGACCTGGTGGGTGTGCTCGTGCAGCCAGTGGGAGACGATCCAATCCGGGTCAACCGGCTCGACGGAACCATAGGAAACCCAGACGCGGTCGTGAGTGTCAAAGATGCCGGTCAGTATCTCTTCAGCCGGGGCTCCCTTTATGGTGTAACGTTTCAATGGGCCGGGGTCGTAATAAGTCAGCAGTAACGCTTGCCAGGGACCGTGGAGCAGCAGCCCGTCGTCGGGATGGGCGTGCGCTCGCAGGTACTCGATGCGGGCGCGGAAATTTTGGCCCGGCGGGAAATAGATCAGAGGATAGGCAGAGACATTTACAAAGACGAGCCCAATGATCAATGAACAATTAACAATGACCAATGAACAATAAGCAATTGACAATGACCAATGAACAACAGGCCACTTGACCAACCAACCAACTAACAAACCAACCAACCAACTGAGCGCCAGTGACATGGCCAGGATGGCGGCCGGTAGCGCCGCCGTCAGGTAGCGACCGGTGACGCGCTCGGGTAGGGCCAGGACGACGATCAGTGGCACGCCTAGCAGCAATGCCAGCAGCAATCCTCCGTGCCGGTATCCACGCGGCAGATATTCGACGGGGCTCAGGACAGGCCACAGGTTCCGCCACTGCGCCAGGTGGATGCCGAGCACGGTCAGGGCCAGCGGCAGGGCCAGGTGCAGCCAGTTTGGGGAAAGTGTGGCTCCCAGGTAGAGCCCGTTGAGGACGCGGAAAAAGTCCTCCCAGCGCACGTGCGAGGCGGCCCCCCGGTGCCAGAAGGAGAGCAGCGTGGCCCACAGTCCCGGCGAGAGTGCCGCCCAGAGGGCTACCATCCCGACCAGCGCCAGGTGGATAGCCATCCAGCGCGGCCAGAGGCGCCGGTAGCGCCGCCAGTTGAGGAGCAGGAACAGGTCCTCGGCCAGGAGCACGAACGCCATATAGTAATGTGTGAACATCCCCAGGCCAGTCACCAGCCAGAACAGCCCCCACCAACGCGCCCGATCCTGGGCCAGTAGCCGGACGAAAAAAAATATCGAGAGCAGGCTGAACAGGGCCAGTAGTCCGTACATGCGGGCATTCTGCGAAGCGGCGATGTGGAAAGGGGAGATGACGAGCAGGAACGCCGCCAACAAGGCCGCCGGCTGGTGGGTGGTCTTTAGCGCCAGCCGGTACATCGCCGCCACCGTCGTCAACCCGATGATGACGGACAGGAAGCGCACGGCGAACTCGCTCTGCCCGGCCAGCGGCATCCACAGGGAGAGCAGCAGGTAGTAAAAGGGGGGATGTTCGCGAATGGCGTCGCGCAGGTAGGTGAGCAGGTGCAGGGGCCCTCGGACGGCGATAAAGACGCTGGCGATCTCGTCGAAAGTCAATTCCCGCACACCCAGCGCGTAGGTGCGCAGCGCAAAGGCCAGGAGCAACAGACCAACCATTGCCCAGGGCAAAAAGTTCTTTCGAGTTTGTAGTAACGACTTTAGTCGTTCTTGCCGCTCGGAACGACTAAAGTCGTCACTACGCCATCGCCGTATCGTCACGGCGCCACCTCCAGCGTGGTCAGCGGGATGGCGTCAGCGGGAAGCCGTGTGCCATTAGCATCAAAGGCCGGCAGCCGCTCCCCAGTCTGTAGCAGGTACATCCCCACGCGCAGATCGTAGGTTCCCGGCGGCAAGTCCTTCGTGGAGATGAGCCGCTCGTCAGCGACAATCTCACCGGATGCCCAGAGCGAGGTCGGGTAGTCTCCGCCCAGAGGCGGGCCGTCAGCCTGGGCCACCAGCGTGCCGCCGGGACCGACGAGATGCACGAATATGGTATAGTCCTGCTCCAGTGGGGCCAGTGCGACCCAGTGGAGAGTCAGTTGCCACTCGTCGGCACCGTCCTCCACCAGGTCGTAGCCAACCAGGGCGATGGCGTCGCCCAACCGGTAGTCGGTGAACACGGGAGGCGGGGGCATCTCCTCGGCGGAGGCCAGTTTCAGCCAGCCGGCCGTCGCTGTGCCCACCGGGTTGCCTGCTCCGTCCACCACCGCTAGCCGCCGCCCGCTCTTCCGCTCGTAGAGCCCCACGTCCAGCCGCAGCCGGCCGGGAGCGACGGCGGCGGGGTCCACGGGGATGGGCACCTCGTCGGCAATGATCTGCCCAGGCCGCCAGAAGGAAGTGGGGTAATGGCCTAGGCCGGGGTAGGTGTCTCGTTGTCCCACCTTTGCCCCTTCCCGCCCAAAGAGTTGAGCGAAGAGGATGTAATTCGTGGAGGTCTCCTGCAGCACCTCCCAGTGAAGCGTGACCTGTAGTGTCTCCCCCGGCTCGACGGCCTCCCGGTTCAGGTCGTACCCGCGCAGGCGGGCCAGGGGCTGCCCATTTTTCAGATAGACCCAATCCAGCCGGTGGGCTGGCTCGGGCGCAGTGGATGTGTCGTAGATGGGCGGACGGGCGTAGGCCGGGGCCAGGAAGCAGACCAGCCCGGCCACTCCCAGCGCCAGCATGGACAGCGTCACGCCCAATGCCAGGTGGCGATGGTAGCGGCGCGGGAGCCAGGCAGTCAGTCCAGTGAAGAGGAGCACCGCGATGGCGGGCAGAACGGGGAACAGGTAACGCCCGAAATTGGGCATTGGCCGCAGAAATCGGCGCACGATCATGGGACCGAGGGTAAGGAGGGTGGAGGCAATCAGAATTGTGGATTGTGGATTGCGGATTGTAGATTGCGGATTGCGAATTGCAAGGCGCACGAGGCCTAAAAGGGCAACTAGCGAGACCAGATCCAACAGGGTGTAGATCCAGTTGGAGAGGGGGATCTGGTTGTAACCCAGGCGGCCCCAGAAGGAAGTGCGCAGCCAGTAGAGGTCAGGGCCCAGGTTGGCCAGGGTGACCGGCTGCTCCCGCAGCCCCCATTCCGTCATCTCCCGCGATGTGCCGGTGGGGTCGCCGTAGAGCACGGTCTGGCGGACAAGCCAGGGGACGATGAGCAGCGCGGCCACGCCAAAGACGATCAGTCCCCAGCGCAGGAGATTGCGAATTGCGGATTGTGGATTGCGGATTGCAAAGCGCGAATTGCGAGTTGCGGGTTGCGAATGGCGAATGGCGGTGAGGAAAAGAGCCAGGGCCGCTGTCAGCACCAACGACACGACTGTCAGTTTGGAGAGCCAGCCCAGCCCCAACGCCAGTCCCAGGCCAACGTAGGGGCGCAGTGACCGCGCCCCTGGGCACGATGACCGCGCCCCTACTCGCAGGATGCGCATCATGGCCCACAGGGCTAGTGCGCCAAAAAGGGCCGCCCCGTTGTCGTCGTTGACTGCGCCAGAGATGAAGAGGAATTCGGGGATGAAGGCGGCCAGTCCTGCCGCCCCCAGCGCCATCTCGGGCCGGTCGGGAAAGACCTCGCGCCCCACGCGGTAGACCACCCAGACGGTGATGGCGCCCATGACGACGGAGGCCCAGCGCACGATACGAATGCCTAGCCAGGTGTCGCTCCGGCCCAGGGTGTCGTCATCGGGGTGGAGGTAGAGATTCTTGTTGTCCCGGCCCACGTCGCCAAAGCGGTAGCCAAAGTAGGGATTGTGCCGCTGGGGCCACTCCTCCAGGTCGTCCTCTCCCACCCAAAAACTGACCAGTGCGCCGTATGCATAGTAGAGCGGCGCGTGGTGCCCAAAGCCCCGGCCCTCTCCCTCTTCCAGCACCGGCGGGCTGCCGGTGTTGACCAGGCTGCGGATGTAGTCGTAGTGGTAGATTTCGTCGGGGGCCTCTAGCGTCGGCGTGACGTAGGCATAGGCGCCGGCGAGCAGGATAAAGGCCGCCAGGAGAATGACACAAGACATAGGACCAATGACCAAACGTTTCATCAGGCCGTCATTGTAACCCAGGGAGGCGATTTGGGCAAGGGCGACCTGATCGCGCCCGTTGCCTGTGAGGGGAAATGATGTTATAATCAATCTAATTTACCCAGGGGGTGTGATGATGGCGACGAGTGTGAGTCAGGCAATGGACGCGACCCGGGCAACGCAGACGCTCAAGTGGCTGGATGAGGAACGCCGCAAGGACAAGGCTGAGGTCGCCGCGCTGCAGGAACGAGTACAGGAACAGGAACGGCAACTGGCCCAGCAGTCTGCTCAGATGCAGGAAATGCGGACCTCGTTGGCGAGCATCCAGGGAGTTTTGTCTCAGGTGGACGAGTTCGAGCAAGTAATCTCGAACTATAAGGCCGAATTGATCTTTCAAATGGATCGGAACGAGAAGGTGCGCAGGAAAGAACAGACCGAAGCAGACCGGCTGCGCCGAATCGAGCACGAGGCTCTGGTCAACCACCTGAATCGACTGGAGAAAGAATTGCGCGTCCTGCCTCGCTACGACGAAGAGCTGAGCGCCCGTCTGGCCGAGGAGCAACGATTGAGTGAAAACCTCCAACATGTGGAGGTTGCCGTGGCTGACCTCGACAAGCGCGTCCAAGACCCAGAAAAGGCCGTCGCTTTCCTGGAGGAGCAACGTCGCGCCGATGCCCGTCGCATCGTCGAGATGGAGAGCGATATTCTAGAGTTGCGCCAGCGGATTGAGGCCTTGTCTGTCAAGTTCCCACTCCTGGAGGAGATGCTCCAGAAGCAAAGAACCCGCATCGAAGATGCCATCCAGGAGACGAAAAAGTACGAGAAACCCATCGAAGAACTGCGCATCTCTGACTTTCAACGCGAACAGAAAATGCAGCAATATATGGACCAGGGTGCGCAGGTGGTCCAGGAACTGGAGCGGGTACGAGCGCAAACACAGGGTTTCCTCGAGCAACATCAACTGGTCAAGCGGGCCCTCAGTGCCCTGGAAAAGTTCAAGGTGCGCATAGAGAGACGCCAGGACGAGATGGCCGAAAGGCAACGCATAACCGAAGAGCACATTGAGCAGCAGTGGAAAGAGTGGCAGACGGCACGGTTAAAGGCGCGGAAAAAGCAAGCGGTAATAACCGAAGAACGCTGGCGACAACAGGGGCGCACCAACGACGAGCACCTAAAGCGCCTGGATGCGCTGCGCTCCGTTACTGAATTGTATCGTGCTCAACTGGACGCCCTCTGGGAGAGTCGCCGCGCTGAAGCCACCAGTTTGCTCAAGGCCGTCCAGGATGTGTACGAGACTCTCACCGCGCCGATTGACGAGCACCTGGAAATATTGCGCCGCGAACAATAAGAGTAAGAGCAATGTCAAGTTAAGAGATGAGAACCAGACCTGCCAGGTTTTATGAGGCACTTTCGAACGGAAATACACTGTCAATCGTGTCGAATCTGGCTCACAAGTGACTACTCGGCCACTCCGCCGAACTCGGAATCGGACACAGATTCACGCAGATTTTCGCAGACAAGATCAAAAAATCAGCGTTTATCAGCGTTTATCTGCGTCCTAAAGAACATGTTTCAACGCTCTGCCTGGGGATGGCTGAGCAGTTACGCTCACAAAAGCTCTGGCGGGAACCTGGCAGGTCTTTCCTTAACTTGACAATAGGAGTAAGAGACGATGCATGTCATCGGTACCGCCGGTCACGTGGACCACGGCAAGTCCGCCCTCGTTCACGCTCTCACTGGCATTGACCCCGACCGGCTGCGCGAGGAGAAGGAGCGGGGACTGACGATAGACCTGGGCTTTGCCTGGCTCACGCTGCCCAACGGTGAACCGATTGGCATCGTGGACGTGCCTGGGCACAGGGACTTTATCGAGAATATGTTGGCGGGCATAGGAGGCATTGACGCCACCCTCTTTGTCGTTGCCGCCGACGAAGGGGTGATGCCCCAGACTCGCGAGCACCTGGCTATCCTCGACCTACTAGGGATCGGCACCGGGATCATTGTCCTGACCAAAGTGGACCTGGCCGAGAGCGAGGATTGGATCGAGTTGGTCGCCGCCGACGTATCAGAGACGCTGGAGGGGACGGTGCTGGAGGACGCCCCCATCATCTCTGTCTCCGCCCGCACCGGGCAGGGGCTGGACGAACTGCTGACCGCGTTGCAGGAGATACTCGCCCAGGTCGAACCCCGCCCCGACCGGGGGCGCCCCCGGCTGCCGGCAGACCGCGTTTTCACCATCAGCGGCTTTGGCACCGTCGTCACCGGCACCCTCACCGGCGGCTGTTTCGAGGTGGGACAAGAGGTTGCAATACTGCCTCGAGGGTTAAAGGCCCGCGTGCGCGGTCTCCAGACCCACAAGCAAAAGGTCGAACGAGCGATGCCGGGCAGCCGCGTGGCGATGAACCTCAGCGGCGTCAGCAAGGCTGACCTCAGGCGCGGCGACGTCGTCACCATTCCCGGCTGGCTGCAACCCACAGTGCTGGTAGACGTGCAGCTGCGTTATTTGCCCGCCACCCTTCGGCCACGCTCAGGGCAGGCGCAGCGCCCGTTGCGCCACAACACCCAACTAAAGTTCTTTGCCGGCGCAGCCGAGACGATGGCCCGAGTACGGCTTTTGGGCCAGGACAGCCTGCCGCCGGATCAATCTGGTTGGGCACAGTTGCGACTCCAGGAGCCAGTAGCGCTGGTCAGAGGAGACCGCTTCATCGTCCGCCGGCCCTCGCCCCCCGCGACCGTGGGCGGAGGGATCGTCGTGGACTCTCACCCTGGCCGCAAGCACCGCCGCTTCCGCCCCGATGTGATAGCCCGCTTGGAGACGTTGGCCCAGGGCAGCCCAGCCGACATTTTATTGCAGGCTCTCGAACGGCGCGGCCCCACCCCCGTCCGTGACCTCCTGTCTACCAGCGGCCTGGGCGAGGCGGCCCCGGAAGCGTTGGCGCAACTTTTGGACGAGGGGCAGGCTGTTGTGTTGAGCGTTCAGCAGGAAAAGACTGGGTTTTCGGAAAAAAACTTGGTTTCTTCACGCGCTTGGTGGTCTGCCTTGACAGATCGCATCTCTCGTGAACTCGGCACTTTTCATCATAAATTCCCGTTGCGGGCGGGGATGGGGCGCGAGGCCCTGCGCAGTGGGCTGCGGCTAGAGGCCAAAGTGTTCAACGCGGCATTGGCCCATGCCGCCGCCGAGGGATTGATCGTGGACGAAGGGGCCACCGTCCGGCTGCCTTCTCACGCCATCCGTCTCACCGCCGAACAGCAGCGGCAGGTGGACGCGCTTCTGGCCCGTTTCCGCCACCAGCCCTATACCACTCCCTCATTCAAAGAGAGCGTTGCCGCAGTGGGGGAGGAAGTGCTGGGCGTACTGATCGCCCGGGGCGACCTGGTGCAAGTTTCACAAGAGGTGCTGTTTCTGCCAGAGACCTACGAGACGATGGAGGCCCGCGTCCGCGCCCACATTGAGCACGAGGGGAGCATCACCCTGGCCCAGACCCGTGACATGTTTGGGACTAGCCGCAAGTATGCGCAGGGGCTTTTGGAGCACCTGGATGAGGCCGGTGTGACGAAGCGTGTGGGAGATGCGCGGGTGAAACGTTAAACCACTTACGCCCGGCGAATAAATTCGCGGGCAACTACTGCCAAGTCCACCTGCGTGGACTGTCCCAGTCGCCGAAGGGCGACTTTGCAGGTGTAGCACGCGGTTTCAACCGCCGTGCGATGCGAATGGTAACTAAGCCCACCCTACTCGATAGTGGGATCGAGGTGTAGCACGCGGTTTCAACCGCCGTGCGATGCTTCATCCGCTTCATCCGCTCAATCCGCCGACTTGCCAGTGCCGGGGTAGTTACTTTTCGACGATGAAACTCCCCGTCCACGCCGGGCGGTCGGGCAGCGGCGCCATCTCTTGCCAGGCCTCGTCGGTGAGCCTGTCGTCCATGGGCCACTTGAATTCGTAGTAGGAAAAGACGGAGCCCAGCGTCACCACCTGCCGCCCCTCCACCAGCACGACGACGTAGATGGGGAAGGCGTCGCCCACTCCCTCCTCGAGCACCTGGCCCGTGTTGGGGTCGGTGTGCACGTCGGCGATGAGCGCCATACGCTCGTCGGCTGCGGAGGCGATCTGCCCCTCGACCTCCTCCGAGAAGGTGGTCAGGCTCTCCAGCGTGTCGCCGATGAAGCGGATGGTAGCGTACTCCTCGTCGGTCAGCCCTTCGCCGCGCAGCTCCTTTTCGCTGATGGTCTTGAGCGCCAGCAGCAATTCCTCCATCCACTCCAGTTTCCAGGCCATCTCATCACCCAGCAAGCCACGATCGGACAGGCCGGTTTGCATCTGGGCGGTGAGCGCGGCCAGCCGGGCGTAGACCTCCGGCTGCGGTTCGACGTAGCCCTGAGTTAGTTCTGGCTCGGGCATCATGCCGGTGGCCTCGACGGCGTAGGATTGCTTGGCGTAGAGAATGGTGTCGTGGCGCAACTCGGTCCAGGAGCCCAGCCAGGTGTGCAGACCCTTATCCGTCCAGGCGGGCGACTGCATAAAGTACGGGTAGCCCTCGCCTTTCACCTCTAATAGCGGGCGCAGGGTGTAGAGCCAATTCCAATACAGGTTGGAGGCCCACTGCTCCTCCGGCAGGGCAGCGAACTCGGCTTGCAGTTTCGACAGTTGCTCGGCGTAGCCGTCATAGTCGGTGTCACCCTCGGCGGTGAGGATCTCGAGTGCGCGGGAGCTGCCCAGGACGGCGGGCACGTCCAGGCCACGCGGAAAGCCGCGAATGGGGCCGGCCTGGGAGGGGGACATGGTGAACGGCGTGCCGTCGCCCTGGTACCCTTTCACTTTATCATAGACCAACTGCTGAAACATGTAACTATCGGGGATAAAACGCTGGCCCATAAAGCGAAAGCCCATTGTCACCTCTTCGGGATTTTCCTGGTCGGTGACGTAGCCGCCGACGATGGCTGGGGGGCGCAGTTGCCGGGCTGCGGCGATGAACTCGTCCAGCAACGCCTCGTCGGCCAGCGTGGCGGGGTCGGGCAGGCCGCCGTACACCTCTTGCGCGACGGCGGCATAGTCGTGGACGGTCAGGTCGTCGGCGGTGCCGACGAAGAAGGCGGTCGGTTCGTAGATGCGCTCCCAGGTGCCCAGCACGTCGGCCTGGTGCAGCGCCCGCACGATGAGCAGCGCCCCTCGGGTCTCGCGCCGCGCCGCCTCGGGGGCGTCCGGGTTGACCAGGTGAAAGGCCATGCGCCCGTACCACATCATGGCGCGGAAGTAACGCTCAAAATTCTCGTTGCGGGTATAGTGGCCACGAGGCACGTACTGGCTGTAATCCTCGCGGTAGCCAAAGATGGGGGAAAAGGAGATGCCCTCGTGAGCCTCGATGAGCGCCAGTTCTTCTTCCACGACGCCGCGCACGGGGGCGGGCACGTCGGCGTCGGGGGTCAAAAGTTTGGTGGCGACGGCGAAAAAGGCCAGGTTCTGGTATGCAGCCTCCTGCACAGGGCCGCTGGTGGCGGCGTAGTCGGTCTCGGCTGCCTCCAACACCGCCCTGTTGAGCGTTTCCAGGTCAGCGATAAAGTGCTCGATCTCGGCCAGGCGCAGGGCATAGTCGTAGAGGATGTGGAAGGCGTGGAGCACGGCGTCGGTGGCGACGAAGGCGGGGATGCTGGCCTCGTCGGCCTGCTGGTAGATGGCATAGATCTGCTCGTACCCCTGGGGCACGACGACAAAGCCATTGGCCTCCAACGCCGCTTTCTGCGCCTCGTCGAGCCGGGCCAGCAGGTCCGGGTTAGCGACGGCGTTCAGGTCGGGGGCGTAGATGGGAGCGGCGGGCGTCACGTCTACCGGCACGGGCACGTAGGCGGCAAAGCCACCGGGTCGCACGACGATTGGTTGTGGGG
>CAYQTW010000041.1:0-13203 GCA_964420485.1 uncultured Anaerolineales bacterium | reverse complement strand
AACTGCGGCCCAGTTGCCCTAGCACAGCCGTCAGTTCAGAGATCAGGCTGGGCAGAGAGCCAGCCTCGTTGTAGACGGGCAGTACGACGGAAAGACCGAGAGTGGGTTGGGATGTATCCATTTTACGCATTATAGCACATCACGCCGTTGGGTCAAAGTTACGCCGGGCCACGTAGCAGCGCCTCTACCTCCTCTGGATCGGCTCGGGAGGCCAGGTTGAGGCTAAGGGGCGCAACGGAGACGATACGATCCACTGCCAGAGCGTAGATGTCGGAGCCGGGCTCGGTGCGCTCAGGGTGAGCGAGTGGCGCGTAGTCAACCGGCGCCGGGTCAATCAGGCTGGCCCGTTGCGGCGGGGTGGCGACAAAGTAGGTATGGCGCGAGAGACGGGTCAGTCGCCAGGGGGTCTCCGGCGTGGCGTCGGACGGCACGTCCAGTTTGAGCAGGTCTACGTCGAACGGGAAAGGGGTGGCGAGAAGACGGCGGGCGAACAGGCGGGTAAAGTGGATGGCAGCCCCAAAGTCCACGTTGTCGGAGGGATTGGTGTGGGTCTCTTTGGGAGTCTGGAGAGAGGTCGCCAACGCGGGGATGCCGTGATTCGCCGCTTGCAGCGCCGCGCCGACGGTGCCGGAGACGGTGACGTCGGCGCCCATATTCTCGCCATAGTTGATGCCAGAGATGAGGAGCGCCGGCCGGCGGGGAGCCAGTTCGAGTACGGCGTGCACCACGACCAGGGCCGGGGAAGCGTCAACCTGGTAGGCCGTGACAGGCTGATCGTCTATCTCTAGCGGGAAGCGCTCGGTGCGCCCTTCGAGGCCGGGCAGCATACTGCGACCCGCGCCCGACCACTGCCGTTCGGGGGCGACGACGAGGACTTGGCCCAAGGGCAGGACAGCCCGCGCCGCTGCTCGCAGCCCCGGTGACGTGATGCCATCGTCGTTGGTGATCACAATCAGGGGATTTCGAATTGCGAATTGCGGATTGCGGATTGCGCAAGTGGATATTGTTCTGTGTGCTGACATAAAAGTTATGATAACAGGAAAGGGGCTTTTGAGCAAGAGTTCAACGTATCTGCTCAATAAAGTGGGGCAATGTAGCCGAGGTTTCCATACCTCGCGGGCATAACGCGCTATGGAAAGCGCGGCTACGTTAAAAGTGCCCCAGAATATTGAGATGATACAGTTCAACGCTCTATCAATCCACAGTCTTTAAAAAATTCCCCGCCGCCCACCACTCTCGCTCCTCGTTCTCCGGGTCGCGGAGTTTCCACCACTCAGAGTCGCCGGATGCCGCCGGCCCATCCACGACGATAAAGACTTGGTCTTCGAGCGCGACGTCCACACGGGCATAGTTCTCACCAGGCCCCTCGCGCAGGCTGAGGCCATGTCCCCCGGTGCCCGCCACTCGCACGTAGCGCCCGATGGCAATTTCAGGCGACGTGGTCGGAATAGGCTCAATCGTCTCGGTGGGTGAAGGGGACGGGCCGGCAGTGGGTGTGGGCACTGGCGTAGGCGTCCACAAAACAGGAGTGGGAGTAGGGCCGCCGGTGGCAAACTGCCCGCGCAGCAGGTACAGCGTCCACAGGCTGCCCACCGTCAGCGCCAGTAGCAGGACGATAAAGCCCAAAAGCCAGACGCCAACGTAGGTGGCCGAGGAGTCACGGTGGACGTGTGCGTCAGTTTTCTGCTCGTCCAATTCAAGCCTCCGGCAAGCCGGGCTTCCACGCCCGGGGACCCTCTACCATACCAACTTTTCCAGGCTGGCAATCAGAGGTGGCAAGTCATTGGGCATATCGCACCTCCGCCTGGGCCAGCACCTCGTCACGGAAATAACGACTCAGGTCTTCCGGTGTTCTGAGGTCCACTTTGCGCCCCTCTAACAGTCCCACAAGTTCTCGTTCCATCCTGGCGAGTCCAAAGAAACCTGGCTCCTGGTCTGGCTCAAATTCCACCAAAAGGTCCACATCGCTATCTGGCACAAAGTCCTCGCGTAGAACGGAGCCGAACAAAGAAAGCCTGCGAATGTGATGACGACGGCAGAACTCGGCGATATATGTGTTTACCGTCTTGTGATTGCTGCAACGGATAGGCAGCGGATAAGCGGATAGGTAGCCGAACAAAGAAAGCCTGCGAATGTGATGACGACGGCAGAACTCGGCGATATATGTGTTTACCGTCTTGTGATTGCTGCAACGGATAGGCAGCGGATAAGCGGATAGGTAGTTCCCTTCGTCTGGGGAGAGGCTATCAGCGGATGGGAGCGAGGCGTATCCGTTTATCCGCTTTCCATCCGATGCCTCAACTCTCCCCTCCTGGCCTTGCTACATCCGTAAACAACACCACGGCCTTCTCAAACCCAGGCGCTGACATTGCGACGGGATTGACCCGGCGTAGCGCTCGCACGGCCTCATCCGGCGTCAGCCCACGATGGCACACGAGATACCCCGCCAGCACCACGCCGGTGCGGTCTTTGCCCGCGTGGCAATGCACCAGCGTCGGGCGGCCCAGCGCCACCTGTGCGGCGACGAAATCCACCACTGGCCGCACCCGGCGCACAAAGCGGCGCCGCAGGCCACCGAACAGGAGCGGCCACGGTGGCGCGTAGGCCGGCAGGTGCAGGAACCCAATCTCTGCAATCGCCTGCTCGTTCACCTCGTTCGAGAGTGAGACGATGGTGCGAAAGCCGGCATCGTACAGCGACTCCAGGTTCCAGGGCGCCCTCAGCGGACCGGGCCGCCCCGCCAGCAGGCCCGGCGACACCCAGTAGACGTATCTCACGGCGGGCAAACCTCTAGCACTACATCGTCCACGTACAGGGCAGATGTGTCGTCGTCTCCGTCGTTCCGCGTGCCGATGTAGAGCGTCACCGTCTGGCCCAGGTAGGCGCTCAAGTCGTACTCGCGCTGCTCCCAGGTTTGTGTGTCAGATCGCCAATTATCCAGGGGGTGATATTCATCATCAATCAAACCCACGTAATGCCAGTCACCAGAGTCGTCTCCCTCGCCGGTGGGATAAACCCACAACCGCAAGGTAGCCCCGCTCCCCGCCGGCAGCGCTACCTCCTGGGCCACCGAGGAGTAAGTGTCGCTCACCGGATCTCCTGGCAGGATACCCACCCGCGCGCTCCGCGCACCAGAATGGACCTCCTCCGTAGCATAAACCGCCAGACGGTTGAGCACCCAGATCTCGTCCGACTCAAAGCCGCCGTTGACTATGACATTGCTGCACGCGCCACCGCTGCTCTCGAAATTGCGCATCACCAGCGGCAGCCAGCAATCGTACCGCTTGACGGAAAAAGTGCCCGTGATCCACTCTGAGCGGTTTCCGGCCGCGTCAAAGACTTGCACCCCCCAGACGTGCAAACCTCCGGCAATGTGGGTGACCGTGTAGACCGGCTGGGTGGTGGTGTAGGGCTGTCCGTCCAACTCTACCACGTAGGCCAGGGGCGCTCCCCCGTCCGGTGCAATCGCCTCCCACGTCAGAGTCACGCCCGACAAGGCAGAGATGGTGATCCCGCCCGTCGGCGTGATGAGGCTGGCGGCGCTGGGCGAAATCGTGTCACAAGTAAAGAGCACCTCGGCCGGTGATAGGTCAACCTCATCCGTCGTCCAGGCGCGGGCGCGCAGGTGATAGTCGCTATTGTCCAATGATGGGAGCGCGCAGAACCACGTCAGTGTCCCCGTCGCCGTCACCCACGTCGTCGCCGTTGTCCACATCGTCCCTGTCACCCAATAGTGCCCATCGCCGGCACGCTGTATCTGCACCTCCACCCGGTCGAGGGAGATTGTGCCATCCGTCTCCGCCGTGCCCTCGAAAGGTGGGGGGGATTTGTGGGCGCTGCCGTCGAGCGGTGTGCTGATCTTTGTTTCCACAGAGGGATAACTAAAAGTGTCCGTGACCCACGCCGAGTGATTTTCGGCCGCGTCAAAGACCCGCACTCCCCAGACGTGCCAGCCTCCGGCAATTTGGGTGACTGTGTAGACCGGCTGGGTGGTCGTGTAGGACTGCCCGTCCAATTCCACCCTGTAGGCCAGAGGTGAGCCCCCGTCCGGCCCGACCGGCTCCCACACCAGGGTCACGCTCACCGGCGCAGGGATGGCGAACCCGCCCGCCGGCGTGATGAGAGTGGTGCTCGTGGGCGGGAGTGTATCGTAGATGAAAACGGCCTCGGCCGGCGACTCGTCAACTCCCCCATCTGTCGTCCAGGCGCGGGCATACAGGTGGTAGCCGCTATCGTCCAGCGCCGGGAGTGGGTAGGCCCACGAGATCGTTCCCGTCGCCGTCACCCAGGCCGTCGCCGTCACCCATTCGCTCCCCGTCCAATAGCGCCCATCATCGTCACGCTGTATCTGCGCCTCGACCAGAGCGATGGTGGCCGTTTCCCCAACCTCAGCCGTGCCCTCGAATGATGGTGTGGTTTTGTGGGCGCTGCCATCGGCCGGGCTGGTGATCTTTGTATTCACAGGCGGCGGCAGGCAGAGGCCCAAAAAGTCCATCACCCGGGCCATCACGGCCGGCTGCTGGGCGGGATAAATTGTCTCAAAGGGAAAGCCAAAATACACCAACCGCTGGCAGCCGGCGGCGTATTGTACCGCGGCCGTGCCCCCCACCCCACCCTGGTAGACCAGCGCCACCGTGGAGCCGTTGAGCGGCGTCAGTTGGTCCGGGAAATCGGCGTCGTACATCCCCGGCGCGTCGAAGCGCCAAGTCGCCAGCCCCTCAAAGATGGAGCCAGAGGCCGGGGCGACCTCGTAAGTCTGCGCGTCATCTCCGACATAGTCGGCCCGCAGATAAGCGTTGTAGAAATCGGGGTCGGCTCCCTGGTCGTCCAGGTGCCAGCCCACTTCCGTGCCACTCAGGAACAACGCTCCACCACCGTCCAGGAACTCGGCCAGCAATGCCCGCTCCGTCGCGTCCAGCGTCTCGTCAGAAGCCGACTCCTCTCCCAGGATCCAGTCCACCAGCGTGTAGTCGCTCAAGTGGATCGGTCCGTCCTGCACTGCCTCGTTACTGGCGCTGTCAAAGGGGTAGGAGATAACTTGGCCGTGCTGAACTGCATAGTCGTAACTGTTCATCAGGTCGAGGAACATGCGCAGGTTGTACCCCTCGACCGGGTCAATCTCGGGTACCAGCATCGTGCTGTTGAGCCGGTCAAAGCCGTTGACCAGGAGGACCTCGGCGCCATCCCCCACGCGGGCCACCAGTGTCTCGGTGGGAAAGGACTCGCCGCCGTCGTTGGTCGCGCTGACTCGCACAAAGAGGAGAGAGTGTGGCGATGTGTAGGTGTAGACAGTGCCTGCTACGGGCACTCCGTTCGACCAACCGAGGCCGCCGGTGCTGGTGTAGACGCGGTAGCCGGTGGCCGCGTCGCCCGCCAGGTCGAGGGTATCAGTGGGAGAAGGCTGCCAGGAGATTCTCACTTGCCCGCTCCCAACGTTCTGCACCGCCAGGTGGGTCGGCGGCTCCGGGAGAAGCGTCAGTTCCACACCGTCTCGCTGCTCAAAATACTTGACGATGCCCTGGTAGACGGCGCGGGCGGCCAGTTGGTTAAAACGCGGCTCTTTGAGCGCATCGGTGTCATCGGGGTGGTCGTGGTAGGCTACCTCGATCAATGCGCCGGGCATACGCGCCTCCGGATCGTCGTCCCACAACTCGCGCAGTTCGCCCAGGTTCATACTGCGCTCGCCCCGATCCACCCAGCCGGCGTCCCAGCCGGCGCGGATGTCGTGCATCAGTTCATCGTGCACCGCCTCCCGCAACTCGGCGCTGCCCTCTGTGACCGGGCTGCCTTCGCCATTGTGGATGAAACTGGTCGTGCCGCTGGCGATCCACTGATAGCCGTTATAGCCATTGGTGTGCCAGGAGATGTAGACGGCGTCGTCGCCGGTGCCGGCATGCTCCCAGCGGGCATAGATGGGCCGGGCGGTCACGTCGCCATACGGCGCGGTCATCCCCATCCGCTGGACGTAATAGTAGGCCGCCACCTCCCACCAGGGTTTGTCGGGTGGATACGGAGCTTCGGTCTCGATGCCGGTCAGGTCGTCAAAGTCGCCCCCGCCGAAGCGCACCGCGTCGGCGACGACCACGGCCCCGGTCACGACGGACTGATTGGTCAGAACGACTTGGGCTTTTTCGCCGCCTCGAAAGCCATAGTCGCCGATGTAGTGCCAGGTGATGCCATGATGCTGTTGATCCACCATCACCGTGGTCTCTCCTCCGGCGTGGTGGACGGTGTAGTGGGCATCGGGGGCGCGGTTGGTGCCAGACCGGTACCAGACGTAGACGGCGTAGCGGCCATCGGCGGGCAGGGTGGCGGTCCAGGTGGCAGTCGCTGCCGGCGTACCGGTCACTGTCTCAGTCCAGCGATAGTCGCTGTCTTGGTAGCCGGCGCCAACCGTCGTCGTCCAGACGCCGGTCTCGACGTAGCCCGTGTCCGTGGTCGGATCGTCGTCGTCTACCACGATGGAGATCGTGTTCATATCCCGCTCGCGGGCGGGCCAAACCATCGCGCCGGCGTTCTGTAGGTATTGCAGCAAATACTGGTTCACCGCTTCAGCGTTATTGTGGTCTTCGATGATGGGGCCGATGTAGGGCGGGTTGGGATAAGGCGGGCGCTGCGTGCGCCAGGCGTAGCCGTTCCACTGCCAGCCGTGTCCCGCGCTGACGTAGACGGTCTTGCCGGTGAGCGCACCTTGTACCCCTCCCCTACGAGGAGAAGGGTGCTCCTCCTCGTCGAGCATCGTCTCCTTGCGCGGCGCGGGCAGGGGTGGAAAAAAGTCGGCCAGGGAGCGGAACTCGCGCGTGGTCGGGTCGAGCGCCTCCACGCGCAGGTCGCGCCAGCCCAGCATCTCTAGCGTCGCCGCTATCTGGGCGACGATTTCCTCGACGGCCATCGTATCCAATCCGGCCAGCGCCTCGGCGGGTAGCACCAGCCGCACGGTAAAAGTCGTGCTGAACACCTGCACATCTTCCAGCGTTGTGCCTGCGGGGATAGCAGAGCGCAGGCCACGCGCCCGCTCATCAGCGGTGGGGCCGGCCAGGAGTGAGGAGATCAGGGCCTCAGGCGTGATAGGCGCATCGGGCCCGGCCCGCTCGACGCAGACGGGGCCTTGCTCGCCCAGGAAGCAGACTGGGCCGATCCCTGCCCCAGGCAAGGAGGGAGGCCGAGGGGTCAGGTTGACAGGAGCCGCACCTTCCCCGGCCGAGGAAAATGTTGGGATAATCAGCGCCAGCAACGCACCCAGCGCCAGCAGTGCCATCGTCAGCGCCATTCTGAAACGCACTATTGAGCGACCCATTCCAATAGTCTCCTCACATTCCAGGTGTTGATCACGTCGGCGGCAGTGGTCCAACCCCGCCGGGCCGTAGCCACCCCGAAAGGCAGCGCGGCGAAGCGGTTCACGTCGTGGGCGTCAGAGTTGATGACCAGTTTCACGCCCAACTCGAGCGCGCGCCGCACGTGTACGTCGCAGAGATCGAGGCGCTTGAAATAGGCGTTGATTTCCAACGCGGTGCCCGTCTCGGCGGCGGCGCGAAAGATGGCCTCCATGTCCAAGTCGGCCCCTTCCCGCTCACCGATCAACCGCCCCGTCGGGTGGGCGATGATGTCCACGTGGGGATTACGGATCGCGGCCAGGGTACGCGCCGTGAACTGCTCCCGTCCCTGGCGCAGCCCGGTATGCACCGCCGCTACGACCAGGTCGAGTTCGGCCAGCACCTCGTCGCAAAAGTCGAGCGTGCCGTCGGCCAGCACCTCCACCTCGGCGCCGGCCAGCAGCCGAAAGGTTCCGCCCATTTTCCGGTTGACCTCCTCGATCTCGGCTCGCTGGCGGCGCAGGTCGTCGGCGGTGACGCCCTTGACGATGCCCAGGCTGTGTGAGTGATCTGCCACTGACCCGTACTCTAGTCCATAAGCCTGGGCGGCCCGCGCCATCTCTAGCAAACTGTGATGTCCGTCCGACCAAGTGGTGTGAAAGTGCAAGTCGCCTTTCAGGTCGCCCGGCTCGATCAAGTTGGGCAACCGGCCCTCTAGCGCCGCTTCGATCTCGCCCCGGTCCTCGCGCAATTCCGGCGGGATGAACGGCAGACCCAGCACGGCATAGACCTCCTGCTCGGTGGCGCAGAGGATTTCGGCGCCGTCCTCGCGCTTGAGGGCGTATTCGCTCAATGAGAACCCCCGGTCGAGCGCCAGCGCCCGCAGGCGGACGTTGTGAGCCTGGCTGCCGGTGAAATATTGGAGCGCCGTGCCCCAGCGGGCCGGCTCCAGCACGCGCAGGTCCACCTGCAACCCCTCGTGAGTGCGAATGGAAGTCTTGGTGGAGCCGCTGAGTAGTATCTCGGCCACTTGAGGGAGTTCGCGGAAGCAGGCCATCACCGGCTCGGCGTCGGTGGCCGCCACCAGCAGATCCAGGTCGCCGACGGTCTCTCGCATGCGGCGCATACTGCCGGCCGGGGCAGCCCGCACCACGTCCGGCACCTGTTGTAGCGCGCCCAACATCGCATAAGCCAGCGGCCAGGCCAGACCCAGCGGGGCGCGGCCCGTGCGCCGCTTGAGCGCCTCGATCCCGGCCAGCACTTTGGCCTCGCTCTTGGCCCCCATCCCTTTGATCCCGCGCAGGCGGCCTTCCCGCGCCGCTTTCTCCAGCGCCTCGATGCTCGTGATACCGAGTTCATTCCAGAACAGCGCCGCCTTGCGGGGGCCGACGTCGGGTACCTGCAACATCTCGACCACGCCGGCGGGCACTTGGGTCTTTAGTTTCTCGTAGGCCTCCAGGCGTCCCGTGCGCATCAGTTCGTCTATCTTGGCCGCCAATGTTTTGCCGATGCCGGGGATGGTCTCCAATTCCCCCGCCCGCCAGACCTCTTCTAGCGGTTGGCCCAGAGTGGCGACGTTTTCAGCGGCGCGGCGGTAGGCCGTGATGCGGTGATAGTTCTCCCCCTGGATAGATAGAATGTCGGCCATTGCGGCCAAGATTTCAGCGACTCGTTGGTTCTTCATCTTCCTCCTCTGCCTGATTATACCCTATCTTTGCCACTTGACCAATTGGCCAACCCAACTTGACCTGTACGGGGGGTCAAGTATAATCTGTTTGTGCCTACCAACTCATCAAAAACACATACAGGAGGATAATATTATGAAAGCGCACGAGGTTGATTACAAAGTCTTTGGCGACGATCTCCAGTTCGTAGAGATCGAACTAGACCCCGGTGAGACCGTGATCGCAGAAGCCGGGATGATGATGTACATGGAAGACGGCATCGGCTTCGAGACCAAGATGGGGGATGGCTCCAAGCCAAAGGCCGGCTTTATGGACAAGCTGGTGAGCGTGGGGAAGCGGGCGATCACGGGCGAGTCACTGTTTATGACCCACTTTACCAGTATCGCGCGCGAGGGTAAGCGACACGTGGCCTTCGGAGCGCCCTATCCGGGCAGGATCATCCCCATTGACCTGGATGATACGAATGGCGAGTTAATCTGCCAGAAGGACTCCTTTCTATGCGCTGCGCTGGGCACCGAGTTGACCATTGCCTTTAACAAAAAGATTGGGGTCGGGCTCTTTGGTGGCGAGGGCTTTATTCTCCAACGATTGCGAGGTGATGGCATGGTCTTTGTCCACGCAGGCGGCACCATCGTGGAAAAGCGCCTCAACAACGAGAAAATTATGGTAGATACCGGCTGCATCGTCGCCTTTGAGAATACCATCAGTTATGACATCCAAAGGGCAGGCAACCTCAAGTCCATGGTCTTTGGTGGCGAGGGGCTTTTCCTGGCTACTATGCAGGGGACAGGCCGCGTCTGGCTCCAGTCGTTGCCATTCTCCCGCCTGGCCGACCGTATCCTCGAGTTCGCGCCCGCGGCGGGTGGGAAGAATATGGGGGAGGGTTCAGTCGTGAGTGGAGCGATAAAGTTCTTGCAGCACTAGCAAATTCCAGCGCCGGACGTGGCAAGGGCCTCCGAGAGCATTCAATGCCTCGGAGGCCCTTTTGGCAGTGTAGGCAGGCTGGGTGGCCCGGAACCGGGTTTGGCAAAACCGGCTGAAGCCTGGACTCCGGAACGCCTCTCCGACAAGTCCCTAGTCCTTGAGAAAATGACGCTTCGTCACGGTAGGCCAAGTAGACAAGATACGTTGGTTTGAACGTTAACAAGCAGTTTCAGGCCAATTTGGAGACTTTTTTTTTCTATGCTTCACGCAGTGCGCTCTGCCGGGCGCGCAACCGCGCAGTAGCCTTGGTGATCTCGGCGGCGATGGCCGGCACAAATAGCAGTGGCAGGACGACGGCCCATTCCTGCATCCCCAGAGGCACCGTGTTGAAAATAGGCTGGAGGACAGGGACGTAGATTACGCTGAACAGCAAAACGGCGGAAAGTAGTACGGCATACTGCATGTACTTGTTGCTAAAGACTCCCAGGCGGAACAAGGAGACGCGCTCCGAGCGGGCGGTATAAGCCCGCACCAGTTCCGAGGCCGAAAGCGTGACGAAAGCCATCGTCTGTGCCAGTACTGGGCTTGACGGATCCCAGGCCAGGCCGATGTAATAGGCAGCCAGCACGACAGTGGTGATAGCGATGGTCTGCACGGTGGCACCGGTGACCATAAAGCGGTTAATGATCGGCTCGTGCACGGGGCGTGGCGGTTGCTCCATGATATCGGGATCGCCCCTCTCCATTCCCAATGCCAGCGCCGGCGCCCCGTCGGTCAGGAGATTGAGCCACAACAACTGGATGGCGGTTAGCGGCGGCGCATGGCCAACCAAGGTAGCCAGGAAAATGGTCATAATCTCGGCCAGGTTGCACGAGAGCAGATAATAGACGAACTTGCGGATGTTGGAGTAGATGATGCGGCCCTGCTCGACGGCTGAGACGATGGAGGCATAGTTGTCATCGGTGAGCACCATGTCAGCCGTCTCCTTGGAGACATCGGTGCCGGTGATGCCCATGGCCACGCCAATGTCGGCCCGCTTGAGGGCCGGGGCGTCGTTGACGCCGTCGCCGGTCATGGCCACCACCTGATCCTGCGCCTTGAGCGCTTCGACGATGCGCACCTTGTGCTGCGGGGAGACGCGGGCGAAAACATCCACATCTTTTATGCACTCGGCCAGTTGCTCATCAGACATGTCGCCCAGTTCCGCGCCGGTGAGCGCTTGGCCGTTGGGCCGCAGCAGGCCAATCTCTTGCGCGATGGCGCGGGCAGTGTCGAGATAGTCGCCGGTGATCATTACCGTGCGGATGCCCGCCCGCCGCGCTTTTTCCACCGCCGGCCCGACTTCCGGCCGGGCCGGGTCCGTCATCGCCACCAGCCCGATCAGTATCAGGTTTGTCTCAATCGTCTCGGCGCTGACCTCGGCCGGCAGTTCGTCCAGATGACGACAGGCCACGGCCAGGACACGCAGCCCCTCGCGCCCCAGGTCACGGTTAATGTTCTCGACGTGCTGACGGCGGCCCGGCGTGAGTGGCACGTCCACGCCTCCCTCCAGGATACTATCGCAGAGAGGCAGCATCACGTCGGGTGCACCTTTAACGTAAGCGATGTACTCCACATCCGCACCATCTACCCGATGGATGGTGGTCATGCGCTTGCGTTCGCTGTCGAAAGGTACCTCAGCCACACGGGGCAGTCGTTTTTCGACCTCACTGCGCCACAGGCCAGACTTGGCCGCCGCTACCACCAACGCTCCTTCCGTCGGGTCGCCCACCATACGATATTGCCCCCCATCCTCCTGGGATTCGAGCGATTCCAGTTGGGCGTCGGAGCAAAGCAGGCCGCCGGTGAGCAGGGCCATCATATCGGAATTATCGTGCGGGTCAGCCGGATCACCATAGTTGGTGAACTTGCCCGTGGGCTGATACCCCTCGCCGCTCACGTCCAGCCGCAGGTTTGCCACGTACAGTTGCACGACCATCATCTCGTTCTGGGTCAGCGTCCCGGTCTTGTCGGAGCAAATGACAGTGGCCGAGCCCAGCGTCTCCACCGCCGGCAGGCGGCGGATGAGGGCGTTGCGCTGCACCATCTCGCGCATCCCCAACGCCAGGCAGATGGTGACGACGGCGGGCAACCCCTCTGGCACAGCGGCAATCGCCAGGCTGACCGCGATGATGAACAGGTCCACGATTTGCTGCTGCGTCTGCGCCAGGTAGAACGCCAAGCCCTGGGTGGTGATGATAGAGATGTCGGTATCCCGGATGAGCGCCACGATAAAGACGAGGCCACAGATAGCCAGCGAACCCCAGCCCAGCCACTTGCCCAGTTGGTCGAGGCGGCGTTGCAGCGGCGTCGGCTCCGGCTCGTAGGACTGGATCATTTCGGCGATGAGCCCTATCTGCGTCTGCATGCCGGTGGCGGTAACGACACCCGCGCCCCGCCCATAGGTGACGGTAGTGCCCATGGAGGCGCAGTTGACCCGATCGCCCAAAAGCACGTCCTGCGACAGCCTCACGTCGGCCATTTTCTCCACCGGCACCGATTCGCCCGTGAGCGACGCTTCGTCAATCTTGAGGTTGACGCTCTCCACGAGGCGCAGGTCGGCCGGGATATAGTTGCCGGCTTCGAGAAAGACCACGTCTCCAGACACGAGTTCGCGGGCCGGGATGGTGAGACGGTGGCCGTCGCGCAGCACGTGGGCATCGGGCGCGGCCATCTTTTTGAGCGCCGCCAGCGCCTCCTCCGCCTTGCTCTCCTGGATCACGCCCAGCACGGCGTTGAGGACGACGATGGTCATGATCGCGCTGGCTTCCAGCACATCCCCCAGCAGAAAAGAGATGACGGCGGCAACGATGAGGATGATGACGACGAAATTCTGGAACTGGCCCAGTAATAGTTGCCAGAAGCCTGGCCGGGGCCGCTCGGCCAATTCGTTGAGACCGTATTGGGCCAGACGAGTCTCCGCTTCGGCTGTCGTGAGCCCGGTCGCCGGGTCGGTTCCCAGGGCCTCGGTCGTTTCTTGAACGGTGCGGCTATGCCACTGACTCGTCTCTATCTCCATGCGCTCCTCGTTATGATGGTCAAGATGTCACTGAAGGTCAATTATAGCACATTCGCGTTGGGCGACAAGAGCACCAAGTCCTGGCTAGCAGTTTGTCGGAGAGCCCCCCCGAGGGACTGGAATCGAGGCTTTAGCCGGAGAAAAGGCGGCAATTTCAGGCAAAACCGGCCATCGAGGTGAGTTCCCGCTTCAGGTCGGCCAGCAATGCACGCAGTTCACGACG